>NZ_JBFRIY010000024.1:92842-158177 GCF_041468565.1 Shewanella sp. 10N.286.54.B9 | reverse complement strand
TTGTTCTGGTTAAACTCTAAGATCGTGGCCAATATTAGTTGACCACTACACATGTACAAATCCCTTCTCTCGCCATCCTTGGCGTCAGGGATAAGTACTTCCATGTACAAAAAAGCGGACCTTGTGGTCCGCTTTGTTAGCTAGTGTTTAGCCTATCGATTTAAGCCACTATATTTACTTATAGAAGGCTTCAACCGTGCCTTTAACTGTCATCATAAGCGGTTGGCCGCGACGGTCTAACGCTTTATGTGATGGCACTTTTACCCAACCTTCGCTAATGCAATATTCTTCAACATCAAAGCGCTCTTTGTCATTAAGCTTGATGCCAATGTCATGCTCAAAAATGGCTTCCACATGGTGTTTGCTACGTGGATTAACGGATAGGCGATCAGGTAAAGCTGGTTTTGATGTCGTGTCGGTCATGGTAGTGGCCTGTAGTGATAAGTAATAAATCGTGCGCTATTGTAGGCAATAGAGCGCTTTTGCTCAATAGTGAGATACGAAATGCACCCCAACAAACAAAACTGAACTGCAAACGAGCATGATCTTCACCCACATACACAAAATAATACTTAGACTTCATCACTGCTGAAGCTATGAGCCAGTGCTTATGTATCAGCAATGCCCCCTAAAGTGTATATCGCACACTGAGGTCTTGCAGCAGATAATTGATTACCCAATGGCCCTGAGTTGAACGGACAAAATGGTTATTACGTTCAGTGAATATTACCTTAATCTCACGGTAACTGAGTTTATAAGCCAGATAATGACGAAGCGCCTGCACGATGCTATCAGGTGGCTAATGCCTGTCTGAGAAGTTGAGCATCATACTGTGGATGCTCTAAATTAATATTCGAATACCATCAATACCGGAGCTCATGTCGCCAACTTTGCGACAGAGCCAATTAAAAGCCTTCTATTTGCTAAAAAAGCTCCTCCATAAAAGCTCTAACCATCGCTAGCGCTTTCGTTTTTAACATTAACATTAACAACTTCAGCAAATGCTTAACCAAAGTTAATTGTTATTCATCTTCTTGAATTGCATGTTTAAGCGGCGCACTCTGGAATTTGAAATTTTGGCTTTATTGAGGCCACAAAATAAAACACTAGATGTAAAAGCCTGAATCGTACCTTTCAAATGCAATGGAGTTATCTTATGAGAAACCTACAACTATTTAGCACAGCCTCTGTCGACCACCTACTGTGGTCTAGCAAAGAAGAAAATGCCTATCTAGACTCGCCAGCATTAGATGTATTTACTGACTTTGATGTCGCTCGCCCTATTGTCGTTGACGCATCTACCAGTGCTTTAGAAACAGGTGAAATCATGGAAAAAACCCATGCGAATATGCGTTTAGTGGTCGACAAGAATGATAAGTTTCTAGGGGTGATTACGCTACATGAGTTATCTGATCTCAATATGCTACTAACCGCAAAAAAATTAAATCATACTATGGATGAGTTATTAGTCACTGATGTCATGGTCAGCAGAGAAGATCTGCAAGCTTTTGACTACGAACAACTCTCTACAGCAAAGGTCAGCGACATTGTGCGTATTTTAAAAGAAAATAGTTTGCATCATATGCTAGTGATTGATCACCAACAGCACCATATACGCGGGTTAATTGCCGCCAGTGATTTAGCTAGAAAACTGAGCATGCCGATAGAGATCCACCAGCGTCCCTCTTTCAGCCAAATATTTAGCAGCGCTCATTAACACAAGTATGCTCACCATCAAACGTGAAATCATTTAGCCACAAAAGCGCACGGTAAAGTGTTAGATTCTTTACCGCTTTTGCTAACGCATGCATCAAGGTATTCTCGTAAGCCTATCTTTATGTTCTGCCACCGCTCACTATTGTCTTCACCTGTTATCAACGACTAAAACATGCACAGAATATAAAGGTGCCATTGGGCAACAACAGGTCTTTGCGGTATTAATAGCAAGTCAGTATCCAGCTTTAAACCGTTAGCAAACCGGGCTGATGCAAACCCAGCGAGACTAATGCCATAACCAATTTGAGTGTCAAAAACATCGATTATCTAAAGTAACTTGGCTATAGGTTGCTTTATCATTGTTCTCCATAGAGAATAGCGACTAGTTTGAGTAGTTTATTCAGTAGTATAGATTTAGGAGTGCTTGGTAGATGATGACAAAATGGGCGACACGATTTTTACAAATGGCCGAACTCGTTGCATCTTGGAGTAAGGATCCCTCTACTCAAGTAGGCGCAGTGATCACCGAAAACAATCGCATAGTCTCTTTAGGTTTTAATGGTTACCCACATGGGGTCTCCGATAGCGCTGAAACCGACAACCGCGAGATGAAACTGCTCAAAACCTTGCATGCAGAAGAGAACGCCATACTCTATGCTAAACGTGATCTTAGTGGTTGTGAGATCTGGGTGACCCACTTTCCCTGCCCTAACTGCGCAGCGAAGATCATCCAAACGGGTTTAAGCACAGTTCATAGCCCGCAACCTAGCCAAGACTTCCTGTCTCGCTGGGGCGAAAAAATAAAAATAAGCCAAGATATGTTCGACCAAGCAGGCGTTGAAGTTGACTGGATGCAGGTTGCAGATTCTGAGTAAAACCTCATGATAAAGTTAGACACAAAAAAGGCCACAGATGTGGCCTTTTTTAGGTCATTAGCAATTAAAACTTGTAAGCAACACTCACTCTTATATCTCGACCAGCAGCCGCAATACCATCGCCCATATAAGGCTTGTAGTATTGGTTGGTAATATTTTTCACCGTTAAATAAGCTTCCCAATTATCTAACGCACCAGATTCTCCGGTAAAGGCAACATAGAGATCTTGGATGAAATAAGCATCGGTCGGTTGATCGGTTCTAAAGCTGCTCGCGGTAGGCATGTCATCTTCTGATTTGCTGTCATACCATTTGCCTCGCCACGCAAACATTAAGTCGTTTGTGAGGTAATAGCCGAGCTTCAAACCGATATTAGTTGGCGCGAGATCCGCTAGATATTCATCATCGCCTGTAGAGTCTTTCAAGCTACCGTCATGTTTACCTGTAATATACGACGCATCTAGATCTGCAAACAGATCTTGATATCGGTAATTTACAACTAAATCAGCCCCCTGATTATAATAGCCTTCAAGATTGGTATTATAACCTTGCGCTTGCTCTACCGAGTTGACTCCAGAGCGTTTAGCAATATCACCTTCGCCTTTATGGTAGTACAAGGTGATCTGTGTCGATATGGTATCGCTGTCAGCAAACAAGCCATTATTAACTTGGGTCATACCAAGCTTGTAAGCTTGTAATCGCTCCATATCCAAATCGCGGCTTGAGGTAATAGCTTTACTCGCTTTTGCATACTGCACCGTATAGATATCATCAATAACCGGTGCCTGTAACGTATAGGCGTAATCAAAGTAAAATTGAGTTTGTTGGCTCAACTTATAATGAATCCCTAAGCGAGGCGATAGTCCAGAGTGTGAGACTGCAGAGTAATCATGCCCGGCTGAAATATCATTATAATCAGCGGCTAAATTCTCTTTACCTTCACTGCGAATATAATCGTATCTAAGCGAAGGTTTTACTGATAACTGCTCACTAATTTGGTAGTTAAACTCAGCATAAGCGCTAGATGTTTGTTGTTTACCACTAGGTTGATAGTAAGGCGTGTACAAACCAAAATTTTTGGCTTCTTTCTTTTCATAAGTTTTGTTGTACACCAATGAATCACGGTCCGAACTTAAATATTGCAGTCCTAACAACAGGCTATTATCGCCAAACCAGCTGGTATTATTAATATCAACAAATGAACGTTGGTATTTAAGCCATGATTCATGGCCAAAGTTGCCCACCGAGACGTACATTTTCTCCCATGCAATATCAGGGCGTACCCAATGTCGCTGGTTATCACTGCTTGAAACCACTAACTGAGTATCTATCCAGTCATTATTGGGGGTATAGCGGTAATTTAATGAGTAGTTAGTGTCTTTATAGGTATTGTGAGCGGTTGTCGCATACAACGCGGTTTCATAATCACCGTACTTTTTAATATTGTAATCGCTAATTGTCGGCATTTGCCCTCGGCGGTTTGCCCAAGGTTTTTGTCCTTCATCTTTGTAATCAGTCATCGACAACGACATCAAATGAGCGCCGTAGTCAAAATCGACTTTAGCTAGCAAACTATTTTGGCGATAACCTGAATAACCCAGTTTAGCCTCATCACCAGTATCTAGCTCAATCGGTTCGCCCTCTTCGGCAATATTATCGCCCCATATACCATTACCTAATGTGGTGTCGTTTGCGTCTCGGTAGGTGTAATTGACGATAGCAGATAGGTGACGATTTAACTTGCCATATGCACTCACTAGGCTTCGCTTCTCATCATCATTGTCGCTGTAGCCCGCTTTAAGACGAACGCCAAAATGCTCACCAGCTGCAAGAAAATCCTCAGCACTTTTACTCGTGACATACATTGAGCCAGCAAAACCGCCGTTTCCAGAGCGAACATCATGGGCACCTTTTATCACCTGCACCTGTTTGATCAAGTCTGGATCGACAAAGAACGAACCATAACGATATTGCTCAAAGCCAAGGGGAGCATTATCTAAGTACAGATTAAGATCTTCCTCATCACCAAAGCCCCAAACATTGATGCGCTCACCGCCGACACGCGTACCGCCGTCAATATTTATTCCTGGAAGCTGATCAACCAACTCAGCAAACTGTGTTGATTGCTGCTCTTCAACCTCTTTCATCGTAATAACAGCGGTGCCAGGAGGTGCAAGCTTTAGCCCGCGACGATAAGCTCTGCCTGTAACCTCAATGACTTCAATTGCTTCAACTTTAGGTTCGCCTAATACCTTATTTTGAGCATCAACCATCACTTGCTCGCGCTTCTGCTCAGGCTCCAGTTCAGTTTGCGCATAAACATGAGACTGTATAGACAATGCTAAAAATGATAATGAAAACAATTTTATATGACGTGATATCACCGGATGTATTCTCAAGGGTAAGAAAAGTTGGCGGCGAGTATAAAGAAAAAATACACAAATGATAATAATTATCATTCATAATTTACATATGAAAATAGACTGTTACAGAAGGGGCTTGGTTAGCCTGTAAAAATTACAATAATGGTTCAAAGTTAAAGATTGTAAGCTCAAATCAGACAGACGAAGCAGATGAGCTAATCTCAATAAATTGAAGATTAGCTCAGCTTTATCAGCTTACTTTCCCCTCGCTGTTACCAAGGTAAAACTTGACCATTTGAATGCCTAAATACACCGGATTGGCTCATATCAAGTTGCTCTATTAAGCCGACAATGCGACCAGCCGACTCAGTAGCAGAAATATCTCCACCATGATTGACCATATCCGTTTGCACATAACCTGGATGATAAATTCCCACAGCCACCTCTCTATGCGCTAAGTCATGGCTCAATGACATAGAAGCAGCATTTAACGCCGCTTTCGACATACGATAACCGTAACGACCACCGGAAGTATTGTCTTCAATTGACCCCATTCTAGAGGTGATCATCGCCACCTTAGCCCCGCGAGTTAATTGTGTTTGCAATGCTTCAACGACACGTAGCGGCGCCACGGCATTGACTTCAAACTGTGCGCGAATGGTCTCAAGATTCAAGTTAGCTAAGCTCTCATCGCGCAATATACCTGCATTACATAGCAACAGATCAATATCGATATTCGTTAATGCCTGCTTCATGTTAGCAATGCCTGCATCCGTTGCGACGTCAATATCTGTCACAACATTAACCTTTAAAGCCGATAATGCCGCAGAAGCATGGCGGCATAGAGCGAATACATTTTTTCCCTGAGCAGCATAAAGACTGGCTAACGCTAAGCCAATACCACGATTAGCACCTGTTATAACGACTGTTTGAGACATATCTACTCCAAGTTTAAGAAATCAATAAACGAAAAAATACCGCTAAATTAACACCAATAAGCATTACATATTGGCACACGGAGAAGAGCATAGGCCGAGGCTAGCATTGATAGTTTGATCACCCAACGCCCTATCACGTAATAACGTTAATTCACCTTGGATACTCGGTTGCGGTAAACGAACTGGCTCTTGTAGTCGCCAGTCGCCACTAGCCTCTTTGCTGCCAAATTGAAATTTAAATGCCAAGTTGCCAAACATACCTAAGCGCAGGTCAGTCACAATCAGTTGCTTATTTAACTGCTCATAACGGACAAAATCGCCGGTGAAATCCCTCAGTGCCAGCAGCGACTCGGGCTGAGTGGCTAATGGCCACTCGCCGCGAGATTGAGAGATAAACTCAATATCAGGATGAGTATCGAGCACCGATGCTAACCCTTCCCAATAATGCTCGCCATCTAATACCACAATACGCCATAGTAAGGTGTTAAACGGCGTAGGTGCAATAAACACCTTTTCGGCACTGAATCCACGCTGCTCAAGACTTGCATATGCTCTTTTTTCTACTATCTGCTTAGCCATTAAACTCCAGCCTAAATAGGCGCTAGAAACCACAAGCGCTATCAAGCAATATCGACTGAGTGCAGCTTTACGAACGACTCCAATCGCGATTGCGATAAGTAAAGGCAAAGTATAGAGCGGGTCAATAATAAAGACACTCGATAAGGAGTAGTAGCCGTGGAGCGGCCATAATAACTGGGTGCCGTAACTGGTAAAAGTATCCAACAAAGGATGGGTAACTAAACAAAGTAGGATCAGCAACCACAATCGAGAAAAGGACCAGTCAGCTAGCGGTTTAAAACGTTGCAGCAGGCCAGCAACAAGTAAGGAGAACGGCAGTAAGATCAATATTGAGTGGCTAAAGCCGCGGTGCTTTACTGTATTGCTAATATCATCGCCATAATCGATAAAGACATCTAAATCAGGTAGGGTACCGAGTAAGGCGCCCGCTAATAATACTTTGGCATTACAACGCCTTCCCGCAATTGCACCGGCAACCGTCGCGCCTAAAGCCGCTTGAGTAATCGAGTCCACAAAGTCTCTCTGAAGTTAGTTCAGTTAGCGGTCAAGCCACCAACAATTAATGCGCTACAGACTAACCTTATACAGCTTTAATTAACAACCGCTATATTGGCTCAAAACATCTCTTGTGTAAGGCTCTCCTGCTTTAAAGCCTAAAACTTGCCATAACAAAGCAAGGTATTTAATGATAATTGAGCCCATTAAAGATCATCTCAACAGCTGTCATCTAAACCAGAAGGGCTTCCTTCTGGTTTAGATGACATAATATATTAGCGCCAAACACCCCACTCACCGGTAGTGCCAGGCTCTTCACCCTGTGTCCACCATTGAGCGGTCCAAGTTTTACCATTGTGAGTCACCACATCACCCACAATATAAATACTGGCGGTGCTCCATGCATTAGTGCCCGGCTTTTCAGGCTCTACAGGAGGCAAGGGATCCACAGGCCCTGTTGAGTCAGGCTCAACAACAAAGGAATACACCTCTTCGTCAGTAGCATCATTATTACTAACCACTAATTTAAAGCTCAATTCATGACGCACATTGGCCAGCTTAGCCGTTTCAATAATCAGTTCATCATTTGAACCTAGCGTTGTTTGCACTGGCACGCCACTCGTCTGTAACCACTGTACGCTTGTCACCTCACCTTTGCTTTCACCATGTTGAAGTACCACATAGTCACCATGCATCACACTCGCACTATTCAATGGTTTAAGCACTTTTGGAGAGATAGCTGCGACAACTGGGCTAGTATCATCAGTTGTGATACTAAACTCAGCAGAAGCGCGGGCATCTTTTGAGTTGAAGTTATTGCCATGAAGGTCATTTTTGAAATACATATAGTGCTTCATCTCCTCATGCCAGCGACCAATGAACACATTGCCTTGATGGTTCGCTTCATACCAACCATTCACTTGTGAAGCGAGTAAACGGTCCCAGTCATTTTGGTTTTCAGAGGTGATACCGAGCGAAAAAGATGAATGTTCTTCGCCATTCTTATTGAATACCTTGTAATGAACCTTATCGCCAATAGCAACGGAGTCTAAGCTGATCGATGCTGGAATAAAGCGACTACCAGCAACGAGGTAAGGCTCACTCGGTTCTGGTGTCGGATCAACAGGCGGCTGCGTCACGTCATCATTGACGATTTCAATATCGCTACAGTTATAGAACCCCTCTCCAACAGGGTCAATACGCTGCCAGCGAACAAACAAGATAGCATTGCCGACTCGGTCGGTTGGAATGGTCACATCCATACGATATTTACCAGCGACCACCGCAACATTGCCCTCTTCTTGAATCAGCTCAAGATCTCCCCAAGCTAATGCTTTGGAAAGATCCGCACTGGGCTTGGTCAGGTAGAATTGCCAAAATGAAGGGTTATGTGGAGCGGTTGCGTTAAATACATATTCAAAGGTGCCCGCTTGGACTTTCGAGCGTGTCCAACCTTCGCTAGCAGCACCCATGCCTTTTTTCTGTGGGTCATTGGCATAACAAAGCGTGCCATCAGGAATCGCATTTCTTACGGTTTGAATATTGTTGTAATCAGTGATGTTGATGGAGAATTCATTACGTTGAACAAAGGGGTAGGAACCAGAAATAGCTTTAGCTTGTGCGCAGCCTGCGCTGGGTGGGTTTCCACTCCAAACACCGCCCTCTTTGAAACAGGTTTGCTGTCTGGCTTCTGGATACTCTGACCAGCCATGTGCCTGCACTTGGCTGCTAGAAAATATCAATAGTGCCGAAGTAACAGCTATATTGAACAAACTTTTATTCATCTTAATACTTCCTTTATTAAATAAGAGTGTTTCACCAATTGCTAATATCAATAACTGTACAGGCGACAAAAGTTCTTCAATTCTTAAACTAAATATTACCAAGTGACGATTTTACAGCAGGATATATCGGCAATGAGTAGTGGATTGAATAACCCTATCAGACGAGATAAATGGCTTAGCGCTGAGTGCTAACCAAACCCAAAATATTGATTGGCTGACAAAAAAGTTTTATCAAAGAAAAGCAGAGAGTAAGGTTCTCTCTACTGTTGATTATTACCTAGGTAGAATCGTTAGCGGCGTATAAGGTTACCGTAGCATTGCTGCTTGCCCCAGATGCAGTTGTAAGCAGTTCCTTCAAGTAAGGTGTAATAAACATCGACGTAATCATCATCGTTGGTGAACCAAGCCTAAGCTATAGCTTGCAAAATACCATTGGTGAGCTGCGGAATGATTGTATAGCTTTGGGCGTCAGGGAACATGCGCATGAGAGCTGTTGCTTCTAACTGTTACCGGCTAGCACCCTGTAGTTAGTGCCATCATCATGATCCATGAGCAGTACGTCAGCAACAGGCGAGCGATAGCGCAACCAATGGATCAACACTTGGTTCGGGAAATAAGTCACGCATCGTAATCTAAGTAAGCCAGTTCAACGATTTCAAGTACAGGCTCTTGGTCATCTTTTAAACTAATGTGAGTTAACACTGTGGTTGAGATTTGCTCCGCAGCAACTCTCAATTTTAAATCTGCTGCAGAAACATGAGATATGGTTGCTAACGATTACAATGGTTTGCAACCATCACTTGTTTTTATGTCAGCAGATTAAGTTTATCAAAATGTAATTGTCGCCCCCACGGTATACATCCATGTTTTATCTAATATATCGAAGTATTCAACTTCACCTCTAATTGCAAAACTGCCCAGTTCAAACTCTAGTCCAACACCCGCGGCGAGATCGAAACCGTCATCTGTGATTTTTTCTTCAAAATACTTTAAGTCAGTATCCCAGTAGATCCCCCCTAACTTACCAAAGATACGAACAGGCCCAACCGGAATACCTGCGACGGCAAATATATCCAAACCATAAGGGTCTACGCTGGTACTTAAGTCAGACGGAGAGCCTAAATCGACATAG
Source organism: Shewanella sp. 10N.286.54.B9 (assembly GCF_041468565.1). Classification (NCBI taxonomy): domain Bacteria; kingdom Pseudomonadati; phylum Pseudomonadota; class Gammaproteobacteria; order Alteromonadales; family Shewanellaceae; genus Shewanella; species Shewanella sp. 10N.286.54.B9. The sequence goes on along the minus strand of NZ_JBFRIY010000024.1, from coordinate 148,296 downwards.
CCTGCTTCTATCGCCAGCACACCAGAAAACTGGTAGCCACCATAGATTTTCCATGCGAAATCGTTTTCATCAAACTTGAAATCGTCGAGATTATAATCACTGCCAGATTGTTCTATACTCGCCGACCCAACAGATGCACCAAAGTATAATCCTTCATCTTTAGCTTGCACCGAAGTACAGATCAACACTGACATCAAACTCAATATGAGCAAATTGATATATTTCATCATCCTTAATTCCCCTTGTTCCCTAATTAATATCGCGAGTGTGCAACTAGCATTATCAAGCTGTGCTTCAATAACCACTGGCACTCATTGAGAATAGTCAACAACATGATTAGTGCAAATTCAGCAAGCGGCATGGAAAAATAAGATAAGAGTAACGTCTAGAAAACGAGGGGCTTACCAGAGCAAGCTAATGACCTAATTAGCACCACTAATTTCAACATGATAAAAATTTATTATGTTGAGTCTTAACAACAGCCAAAATTTAAGACACAATGGGGCTAATATCCATCTAGACGGCTAAACATGAAAAAATCATTGAAACAGCGTTCGTCCGATCATCACCGTGGGATCTACTTTATTGGTACAACCCCACCTAAAATCGATACTGATTTTGAATCGGTCAGTACCATTGCTGATAAGTTGTTAGCCCGTCTTGATGAGATAAGCTTTGATGGTTTAATCATTTACGATATTCAGGATGAAACCAGCCGTATTGATACGCCGCGGCCTTTTCCGTTTAAGGCCACATATGATTCTGGCACCTATGCTCAGCTGCTCAATCAAAAGTCAGCCAAACCTGTTATCGCCTATAAGAGTGTCGCCGGTCTTGATGAGGAGAGCTTTAATGAATGGTTATCTCGTGCGTGGTATCAAAATAATGTAAGAGATTTAGTATTAGTTGGGTCACCATCGACTCAAGCTGCCAGTTCATTGCCTTTAAATGACGCTTACCGTGTGTTAGCCGCACACTCTAAGGAGTTCTATCTTGGTGGCATTGCAATTGCGGAGCGTCATTTAAGTAAGAAGAATGAGCATATTCGTCTATTGGGTAAGTCGACTTTAGGCTGTGAATACTACATTACCCAAGCTGTGTATAACGCCCAAGCAACTATCGATATGTTAACCTGCTACGCCCAGGAATGTGCGCTCAATAATATAAAGCCAAATCGGGTCATTCTGACATTCTCCCCTTGCGGTAGCGCTAAAACCTTAGAGTTTATCAACTGGCTGGGTGTATCCGTTCCCGAAGCCACCCGCGAACGTATATTGTCAGCCGACGATCCTCTATATGAGTCAATCAAGGTCAACCACAGTAACCTACTGAAAATTTTGGCAGCGGTACTGCCGCTCAATATCCCATTGGGGCTGAATATTGAAAGCTTAACCAATCGTAAAGCTGAGATTGATGCCTCTATTTTGATGTACAAGCTACTTAAGGGCACAATGAATCAAGCCTTAGCCCAAAATCAAATAGATCAATTTGTGCTAAACAGATAACACCAGTTGTAAAAGTATCGCCCTGCGGTGTGCGTTGACCGTGGGGCATAATACGCCCCGCTCTGCATCACACCTAAAGCTTGCCCGAAGGCACACAATCACAGTGTTACTGATTGCAATTTTTTATCAATTCTTTAACCAGTTAATCAATCGTTAAGTTACGGTACAGCATTCTGCAGTTATATTAATTATCGAATTAGGATGATTAAGCAGAGGCGACAGATGAAAAATTTAACCAATATGTTAACGACAGCAGTGAAAACAGTAACCACTATCGCGCTGACTTTATTTGTCTCAATTGGCAGCGTTCATGCATCACCCAATACTGCAGTAACAGCTGATTTAGTTAAATCAAAAACTGATCAGAACCTGTTAGTTTGCCAATATCAAACTGTATCTGGTAGCCACTTCCAAGTGTTTGACAAGGCCTTAGACAATGAAAGCCGTTGCCCAACTAACATGCAAGTCGCCCACGAGACGATGCTTACTGATGCAGAACAAGCCCAGATCAAACAGATGCTTTCCCTGAAGAATTAATGATTGCTCAAGCTAACCAAATTGAAATTTAAGCGCGGCACAAGCTGCGCTTTTTTGTGGCTGCGTTTAATACCAATTACAGCTCAAACAGTTATTGAAAAAGGCTAAAGGCCGTAACAACGAGTAATATTCGCTTTACCTTCCTAAGAGGTATTCATGTTCAAATATATGGAGTAAGAGTTTGACTATTCGATGCTTATTATCAAAAGAAATGGTGTGAAATCACAGAAGGCGTTAATTATTGAATGATGCTAGGTTCTTTTATTGTTTATCATTTACAATACCGCTTCGACAATAAATAATAACCGCAATAACGATCTCCTTGAGCTTAACTATGTCTAATCCCAGTCTCGCTGCTACTTTTGCTAAAGCAGAACAAATATGTCGTAACAATGGCGTCAAGCTAACGGCGAAGAGAAAAAATGTATTAGGCGTATTACTCAACTCCAGTAAGCCATTGTCGGCTTATGAAATTGTCGATTTGTACAGAACAGCACATCAAGAGTCGTTAGCACCTATGTCTGTATATCGTATGCTCGATATACTCAGTGAGTTGCCACTGGTGCATAAGCTGTCATCAGAAAACAAATACCTCGCCTGTTCACACATCACTTGCGATCACGAGCACCAAGTTCCTCAATTTTTAATTTGTAAGAGCTGCGGCAAAGTCGCTGAAAAAGCCATTCAAGCAAGTGTGATAGAGGCATTAAAAGAAAGTATTAACCAAGCGGACTTTCAACTTCTTAACTCGCAAATTGAACTGCAGTGCTTATGTAATGAATGTGCTAATCCAAGCTAAGAGAATTTAGTTTCATCTCGACTCTCTCTAAGAAAAAACCTACAGGTCAATTTTTAATTTCATTTCAGCGGGTTCTGCAATGGCGTTGGTGCAGCAGTGATATCGGCCACTTGCCTAAATAGTGGCGCTGACCAGGCTCACACGGAACGCTAACCCCAAGCTGATTATTGTCATTCAGATTCACAGTCTAGGTTCAATTTCATTAACGCTGCATCAAAGCCGCTAAAACTCACCTGTAAAGAGCATTTTTTGGCTTGCTACTTCTGCGCTGAATAAACTCATAAGGGAATAACCATTTCTTTACCAATGCGCTTTGAATTGAAAAGGCTGAGGGCTCTGAACAGGTCAAGTACTTAATGCACTTGGTATTAGTCCGCTTGAGTAGCTCAACTTCTTATACTGATTGCTATAAGACAAACAAGCCGCTGCTTTCACCACTGATTGACTGCTGTCAATGAGTGCTGAAGCAACGGCTAATGCAGTATTACTGAAGTTAAGGCGCTATATACTTAGCAATTAAAACTGGTACTTAACACTTGCGGTAAAGTTAATCGGCTCACCCGGCATGGTCCATAACTTATGGTAAGAACTTTCAAAATATTGTTCGTTAAATAAGTTATTCACATCGAGCATAAAACTAAACCTACTGGTTAAGTTGATTGCAGCAGAAAGATTTACAAGGGTGTATGCTGGCAAAATATAATCAGGGTCAGTCGTCTCCCCCAAACGGTCGCCTACGTAATTAACCGTGGCGCCAAAGTATGCTTCTTTACCCATAATGTCAGCGTAATGCTTCAATGAAACATGGCCTGCGTGTTCAGCAACGTTAATTAGGCGAGAACCTTTAGGGATAGGGACGCCCCAATCACTATCAATCAAATCTTTAGCTGTTCTGGCATCGGTATAAGCATAGGCAAGCTCAATACTGGTATCATAAGTCAACTGAGTCGTTAGCTGAAACTCAACGCCCTGGCTTTCAACTTCACCTAAGGTTGCAGAAAGCCCAGTGTCAGGCTCAGCAGTTAACATATTGGTTTTACTCGCATCGTAAACAGCAAGGCTACCAGAGAACATGTCTGCAACGTTCTGCCATTTCAAACCAACTTCAAACGATTTAGTTTGCTCAGGCTCAAATGCATTTCTGTCTGAATCAAGGCCTGGGTTAGGTCTGAAGCCCTCAGCATAACTGGTGTACAAGTTTATGTTGTCATTGACTTCATAAACGAAACCAAAGCGAGAAGAGACTTCAGTCTGCTCTTGCTCTTGTGATTCGTTATCCAGCTTATTAAAAATACTCTGTTCAAATTGATCGACCCTGAAACCAAGCAATAGCTTGGTTTTATCCGTCAATTCAATTAAATCTTGTGCGTAAAAACCAAGACCTTTTTGCTTTTCAGAGGTTAAAGTCGTTGGCGATGTTTCAGGCTGATCCATGGTGTAATCAGGATTATTAGGATCAATTGAATAAGTTGGATCACCTGAGCCCCAAGCTGTTCGCCACACTCTGTAATCAGTGTCTAATTTAAAGTCATAGTAATCTAATCCAATCAGTAAGTTATTTTTAAACCCAGCCAATCTGGCATCACCACTAACCTCAAAACGCGCCGATAAGTCTTGCGCTTGATAATCACGCTCTCTTCGCTGTCTTGATAAGGTATTCGGATCGGTATAAATCAACTGTCTACCGTCAGAAAGTTCGGTATCTGAAGATTGCCCTTTAAATGATGAATCTCTGTAAGCTAAACCAGTTAGCATATGCCAACTGTCATTCAGCTGATGATTTAGCAGTAATTGATGCCCAAGCGCTTTAACTGTGTGCGCACCATCTCTAGTGTCACCATAGAAATCAGAAGAGTTAACTGAATCAAAGTCGTTATCTAACACATACACACCACGATCCAACGGCTTTTTCTGATCAAGAATTTCCATTTCATAACTTAAACTGGTGCTGTTAGAGATATTCCACAACAGTGAAGGGCTTAAGTTTAAGCTCTTAATATCAACATGATCACGATAGGTATCTGAATCTTCATAAAAACCATTTAAGCGGTAAGCAACGGTATCGGTAAGCCCTTTAGTATGGTCAAACTCCACTTGCTTTTGATTATAATTACCTAGGGTGCCTTGAATGTATCCTTGCTCTTCAAACTGAGGTTTTTTGGTAATGATATTTACAGTGCCACCAGGTTCACCCTGTCCATACAATGCTGAACCCGGCCCCTTCATGACTTCAATCGTTTCAATATTGGCCGTGTTTCTATTGCCGTTATACCCTCTAGAGTTAAAGCCATTAACTAAGTAACCGGTTGGGTTATTCTCATCTCCAGAAAAGCCGCGAATAGCGAAGCTGTCAAACATGCCACCTGAATTGTTTTGTCTTACGATACTAGGCGAAAAATCCAAGGCATCCATAAAACGGGTAATGCCCTCATTTTTTATGGTCTCAGCGTTAATACGATCCACCGCTTGTGGAGTATCAATCAGTGGCACATTACCACGATATGGCTGCCATAGCCTGTTGACTTCAATGCGCTCAATATCATCATTAATTTCTGAGGTTTGTTCAATATTATCCTGCGCTAACGCACCATTAGACATGATAATTAGTGAATATAAAAAATGCTTCTTCACGTACTTTACTCTTTAGAGTGGGGTCAAATTTGCGCGTTATGTTACAACATATCATTTTTATCGTCAAAGAGACTCTATAACAAATTAACAAAGCAGTTTTAGTAATAAGTGATAGCTGCTAACAAAGGCATGACTATCGGAAACGATAAAACTAACGCTCGCCTCTAACCCCACTTGTATTTACCCACCTTCTAGTTAAGTAATACCTAAAGTTGAAATGAATGACACAAACATGTAGATAACCACGAGTGTCTATGATTAGTACTTCTATTTGTTAGCACTTTTCGCTTTTAGCGTGATCACATGAATCGTTGCGACAAAGTGAATAGTTACGCCAATGTGCAGCAATCAATAGAAAAGTCGCAGTCAGTGTCGCTAGTTTTTCTCCTATTTCACCTAAAAGGTCATGCCCATAAATGGCGCTGATAGCAAGTCCTGTAATACCAAAAAAAGCTAACACCAATACAGCAGTGTCTTTATGGCGAGTACAACCGAGTAATACAGCGATAGAGCTTGTTGGGATAACAAACCACACCATAAGTATGTGATAAAAATGATCACCCACCGGAAGCGCGAGTAAAGACGGGAATATAACTAATAACAGAGGCGCAGCGATACAGTGTAATGCACACAATGCTGAGGCTGTAATAGCAAGACGATCGAGTAATATTTGTGTGGGTTTAATCATATAAATTCTCAAGGTAGTAATTATAGTTAATACCGCAAAGCGATGCGGCTACATGGAAAATGTCGCAGTAACTTAACATTAATCAACATTAGCAAACAATTGATTAGCTATTTTCTCGGCAATATTTACAACCATAACTAAAGCAAAAATAGCAAACAGATAAATAGGCTATTCATTATGGCCGCCTATAATTGGCTTGCTTGGCTATAAAATCTACGACCACACAAGTAACGACAGAACAATAGCGCAGCATTTATAGCCCGGTCGTTCAAATTACAAGCAAACAAACCTTTAACACAGGACATTTGACCACTCAATTCACAAATCCACACATTAACACCTCACAATCTCAACGTTTAAGCCGATATAATTAACAATTAAAATTTGGGGTAACCTAAACCATAGTCACACTTTCAGTTTGCCAGTGTGTAGGAGTCAATATTCATGAGTTTTCTGTCGACATTATCCATTCGAAATAAATTAATCACCGTCATGCTACTGGCGGTAGTAGCATCAACTAGCATAGTGGCTTATGTCGGACAAACGAGTGCAAAGAATGTACTGTCGACTCGATTAGAGCAATCAGACATGCCTAACCTATTGCAGCGTATTCGCAACGCCATTGATGGCGAAATCAACCAAATGAAGGTCATGGCTCAATCAATTGCGTCAAACAGCATGATAAAAATGTGGCTCGATGAAGGCGCAAGCGCAGAAAGCGAGCCATATATCATTCAATACTTGGCGCAAACGGCGAGTGATAACGGCTTTAGCAACGTTTCATTTACCGATTACGACCAGCAAAGACACTGGAACATAAATGGGTTTTTACGGGTATTTAATCCGGAGCGTGAAAAGTGGTTTTTTAACTTCAAAAACAGTGGCAAAACAGAATCCAGCAGCATCTATAAAGATAGCAAAGGCTCCACTGATATTTACTTTAACTACCAACAACCCAATGGTTACGGCGTGGCAGGAGTATCTAAGCCATTCGATGAAATGGTCGATTATCTCAACAGCTTTAAAATAGAACAAACTGGCTTTGTTTATCTCGTCGATAGCAACGGTGTCATCAAGGTGCATCCAAGTATTGATTACAAGTCTAAAAAGACCATTGCCGACATATACCCTTCAATTAATAGTAACCAGCTGATTAACGGAAAAAATTACGCTCATGTTATGTTAGATAAACAGTTGATTGCGTCAAGTTACATTGAAAGTTTAGACTGGTACATCATTGCACAAGTCCCTATGGAAGAGCTATACGCGGGCCTAGACACCTCTCGCAATAACATCATCATCACCTTTATGGCAATTGCTGCATTATTCACCCTTATCAGTATTTATTTAGCTAACACCTTAGTGCGCCCAATAAATCAACTGGCCGATACGTTTAAGGAGCTGGGTGAAGGCGAAGGTGATTTAACCCAACGTCTCAGTGAAAATGGCAACGAGGAGATGCGCCGCTTAGCACAAGGTTTTAATGCGTTTATCGGCAAGTTAAAAAATGTCATCCAAGAGCTTGCGACAACCACCCTAGATGTTAATGGCGCGTCGCAGCAAGTCTATGCAGATGCGCAGCACTCCAAAAAACTCACAGAGGTTCAGCGTGACGGCGCCCACCAAGTCTCGGTTGCGATTAACGAAATGGGCAGCACCATTGCTGAAATAGCCAGTAATGCGTCAGTTGCCGCCCAATCAACCACCGAAGCCACTCAAAAAGCACAACGGGCACAAACGGTCGTAGAACAGTCAAACTCAACCATTAATGACATGGCCACCAACATGGAAAGTGTATCGACCAATATTGTAACCTTAGCCGAAAAAAGTGATGCTATTTCAAGTGTATTGGATGTTATTAGGGCTATCTCAGAACAAACAAACTTACTGGCATTAAATGCGGCTATTGAAGCTGCACGAGCCGGTGAGCAAGGCCGAGGCTTTGCCGTGGTTGCTGATGAAGTGCGCAATCTTGCCAAGCGAACTAGCGATTCTACTGATGAAATTCATCAGATGATAACGGAGTTACAAAACGGAGCTAAAGCAGCAGTGTCATCGGTTCATGAGGGGCGTGAGCAGGCAAAACTGGGAGTTAAGGCGTCACAAAGAACCCATCAAGCCCTTGAGGAAATCGCCATTAATGTTATGCATATTTCAGAGCTGAATACTCAAGTCGCAGCCGCTACGGAAGAGCAATCAGCGGTGATCAATGAGATCAACCAGCATGTGGTCAATATTAGTGACAGTAGCGACAGTAGCGCCCAGGCTTCAGCCAGTATCGAAAACTCTAGCGAAGCACTTAAATCAATGGCAAATGATTTAGATGGTCTAGTAAAACGATTCAAACTCTAACTAAAGAACACAACCTATAACCACCCATTGTCAATCTTATAGCAAGTAGCTAATACGATTGATAATGGGTGTTTATGTCTGCGCTAGGTAGTCTAAGATGAATTTAATACTGTAGCTGCAACCATGGAATAAATAGGGACTGGAATAAGCTTTACCCTGTGCCAGTCGGGGTCCACTTATTTTAAAGCCCCTTGCGGGGCTTGCATGTTGTTAATGCCTATACGGTAACAACTATTGTCGGTGGGGTAATGAAGATAAGACATTATCGTATAGGACTTATCTGTTACTTATTAAGCTTTGCCTCTCTTTCTTTAGCTTCTTTATCCCACTTGGGCAAAATAGTTTTCGAAAAGTTAGCTTTTTCGGCTTCTAACTTATCCATATCTAAGCCTATAGCTTTTTGTGCTTTTTCTTTAGTCAATTAATGATGGATGTCTATGATTAATTGCACACCGCACTCGCCAAAACTTTCCAAATGACGGCATTGATACCTTTGAGAACATGGCTGAAACAGGCTTAAAAGTGATCGACAATGTTGTCATTGAATTGATGGATGGCTCCATTGACAACAATATGTGGGTTATTCCTGTCACTAAAAAATGGCAAAGCGGGGTCTGAGTGCCCCAGCTTTTAAAAAGCAGTACACAACCAATCAGCTTGTATACTGCATTTCAATCGGTATATCTCAAATGGGAGTAATTGTTAGAGCAACTTAACCTGCCATCAACCAATTTAAAGATTTGAAAAGCAATAATAACTCCCTTATGAGCACAACTTTATACTAGTGTTTTCTTAGCATATTCAATTGTGGCTTCTGCCAACTTTGATATAGGTAAAGGCTCTGATAGTTCAACTTTTGCAATCTCACAATCATGCCATTCGCCATCAAATAAGTATTGGAAACTAGCAGCACCAGTTTGCCAATTATCTGCCAGAGACATTCTTACCTTGGTATTTTCTGCACCATTAAGATCTACACCATCCAATACCACCAGAATATTGCACGATGACATAGTGCACATATATGACCATTCGCCGCTAAGCTTAGATAAAACATTTACACGCTTACTGGTTGCCTGGAAGACTCTTCCAAACCCTGTCACCTGTTTACCAGCAACATGTAGGTCCACATGCAACGAGACACCGCCTTGTAAGTGATTGGTAATTTCGTAAGACACGTTAAAAACACCTTGGATCTGTTCTTGTGAGCTTTGTACTTGAGTCATGTGATAATTCCTTTTGTTTGATCGTCTGTAAAATATCCATTTCAACATACCGCTTTGAGTGACAAACAAGCCCTTCAAACTGGTTGTCGCAATACAGATTAGAACAATAGGAAAAATTAACCTTCTGATTATATTCCTTTAGTGGAATACAATTTTTACCCTTACATATCATAAATTTATTTAAACCAACAAAGAGTAATCAGAAATAAGAAAGGTTTAACTTTTGACCTTTTAAAAAGTAGTAGCTACTAAAAAGCAGACTTTAGAAAGAGGCAGGCAGAGTCTGAAGCCTGCCGCTTAATTGAAGTGGACTATAGCTCGCTATACACGACCTGTTCGCCGCCTTGCGAAATAATATCGTCAGCTTGGATCACCAGCCCAAAGCCATGTTCTGCATCCCAAGCACATTCAAAAATCACCCCAACGGCACTTTTGTCGGGGTGATGTAAAACAAAGGCTGAGATTTGCATTAATTTAAAGATATCCCCAGCATGCATATCTTGTTTGTTCACCGCGCCGCAACGTGTCTCATAAAGCTCAGAGTCTTCATCAAACACATCTAGAAATTCAGATTCTTCAAGCAGTTCTTGATAGTTGTTGTTCACATAATCACAGACAAGTGCATAAATACGCTGCTCGTTATCGATGAACCATTGCTGCATGCTATCTGTAATGGAAAGGTCTTCTTGGGTGAGAAACCCAACACTACCGTACGCGTTAAAACCATGCCAAGCACTGTGCTCTGTCATGCCCTCATGCAATTCAGAACCCGCTTTCCAAGTAACATTTAATGGCTTCATTATAGACTCGCAAAAAGTAGAAATTATATTTTAAATAACTGAAAATTAGTATGTAGTTCAAGCACAAACGAGCAATGTTGTTTTAAAGAAACAATACTAGCGAATGCTATAACCAAGCCAGCTATTCTTATTATCTTAATTAGTGATGGGTATTTATGATGGGTTAATCTACATGACAAAAAGCCATAGCGGTTGCTATGGCTTTTGATCTGAATGACTAAACCTCACGCTCTAACACTTAGAAGCGATATTTCACATTGGCGTTGATAGTACGGCGCTGCCCATAGAAACAATCACCGCGAGCTAAACAACTGGTAATCACTGTATCATCAGTAAGATTGTCAACATTGACGCTAATATCGAACTGGTCAAATTCATAACCAATCATCATATCAAACAGGTGATAACTATCGGTTGTAAGGGCTTTATGTGCAACTGTACCGTCTGGCAATACCACATCAATGCTGCCATCAGAAGTTTCGCCTACAAAGCGGTAACCAACACCCGCCTTGAAACCTTGCCAAAATGACTGTGGCCGGTAAGTTACCCAAGTCGACAACATGTTATCTGGCATAGCAGCAAGTTTGGCACCATCTTCACCGGTGGTCGATGAGTGCTTTGTTGAGTCGGTATAGGCGTAGCTGGCATAAACGTCAATCTCATCCCACTCTAACTGCGCTTCTAGCTCCAAGCCTTGAATCTCGACTTCCCCAAGCTGCAAGGTTAAATCAGGACCTGCCGATTGTTTACGGTTTCTATCAGTTATATCGTAAATAGACGCGGTAAACAGATGCTCAGTGCCACTCGGTTGGTATTTAACACCGACCTCATATTGCTCACCTTCTTGTGGTTTGAATGGCGTCCCCACTTCATTAGAACCATAAATAGGCAAGAAAGACTGTGAATAACTGACATAAGGTGCTATGCCAGAATCAAAGCTATAAAGTACTCCGAGTCGGCCGGTAGTGGCACTTTGATCTTGCGTGCCAACTGACGCCGTTTCAGATTCAACTTTATCATGGCGCAGCGCACCACTGATCACCCAGCCACCCAATTTAATAGAGTCTTGCAGGTAAATCCCGAGTTGCTTGCTGTTTTCAGCAGGGGTATCCGGAATATCTGCACTTGTTGGATAACTTTCAGGATTGACGCCATATTTAGGATTATAGATATCAATCAAACCGCCGCCGTTCCAGACAAACAGTCGATCAGTATCAATTTCAACATCTTGATAGTCGATTCCAAACGTCAGGTTATGCTCAACATCACCGGTATCAAACTGTGCTTGTAGGCGCAGATCTGAGGTGTAAGTCTCTGCAGTTGCATCACTCATAGAAATAGAGCGTAGCAATGAGCGATCATCCGCCTGTAATGCAAACGGCCAAGCGTACATAGTCCGGTACGTCGATTCGCTATTCACATAACGAGTTGCCCAGTGAATAGACATGTAGTCATTCAGGTCTTGGTCAACCATTAATGTCACTGCACGTTGTTCAGTATCATATTGGTCAAAGCCTGGCTCACTAACAAAACGTTCGCTCGGGATCTGGCCATAAGGAGCAGGCAATATCGTACCGGCATGGGGGAAGAATTGGGTACTTGAACCGGACTCATTTTTTTGTAGATTGGCTAATACAGTGATTTTTGTACTTTCAGTCGCAAACCAGCTCAAAGCAGGCGCAATAAAGTAACTATTATCTTCTACGTGATCAGTTTGAGTGTCGCTGTCACGATATAGGCCGGTTAAGCGATACAAAAGGGTTTCATCATCATCATCGAAAGACCCCGTCACGTCTGCAGCTAGCTGCTTGCGATCATAGCTACCCGCTTGCGCCCAGATCTCCCCTTTTTGCTCAGCTTGCGGACGTTTAGTCACTAAGTTAATAATACCGCCCGTAGAACCTTGGCCGTAGAGCACTGATGATGGACCTTTGAGGATCTCGATCTGCTGCAGCATATATGGATTGGTGCGCACATTATTGTAATTGCCAAACATCATCTGCAACCCATCTTGGTATTGCAGCGGAGACACACCTCGTATTTGCGCCCAATCGCCACGAGTATCGACGCCATAAGGGCCATTATAAACCCCAGCCACGTATCCAATAGCGTCTTGTACATTCTCTGCGCCCAAATCAGTAATACGCTTTTCAGTTAATACTGAAATTGAAGATGGCGTCTCAATAATCGGCATATCAGTTTTGGCTGCAGATGCGCTGACGTATGAGATCAGCCCTTTACCGCTGATAGTAATCACTTCCATTTCACTATCATCAACTGCATTTTTCTGTACTTGCTCTTCAGCCCAACTAGGCAGAGCAGTAAGGGACATCGCGAGTAGCAATCCTGGGTATTTTAATTTAAACATTTGGTCTATCTTCAGCCTCTTTGTTAGTACAAGCAGAAATCTAAATACGCTAAAAAGGCCGAGATCTTAATGAAAACGATTATCAATCTCAACAAAATTTACAATTAATTCACCGAGGTAACATCGTGAGTTGATGGATTAAAAACAGACAGAAAATGTGAATGATTGGTTTTAATAAGTAATTGAAAGCGAGGAGTAAAATCACTTCATTTACACTGAAAATAATGTTTATTACTTGAAAACCATATAAAAATAAGGTTATTGTTTCGCCAGCTAAAGAAATGCGGCCAAAACTCAACTCTTCAAAGGTGAACGGTGATGAGTATGCGTATCCAAAGCTTCGAGAAAAATAGATTAATCAATGGATGATAATGTTGTTCTTTAAAGGAAGAAAATGACTGACTTTATGGCATCAAGCCTTACAATTTTGCTTTTACTAATCGGTATGTTTGTTGTTTTGGGCGTTATGTCATTGATGCTAAAACGCCGAGAAATCACAGTTAAATCCCCTGTCGATAAAGAAATGCTCACTCGAACTGCAGCCCATGGTCTACAAGATCAAATTCAGAATATGCAAATGGATTTAATGGGCACACAGCTATTAGCAACTTTAATCGTTTCTTTGCCCTTTTCCTATTTTGGTATGAAAGCACATATACTCAGCAACCAATTCCCTTGGGGTTTAGCCCTCTGTATCACCTTAGGCCTAACCTTTGCTGCATACAAAACATGGCGACAATTCTCCACGCTTGAAAAACTTCGTTTAGGTTATACCGCAGAAATAGCCACAGCAAATGAACTGATTGGACTTCAAGGTAAAGGTTATCAAGTATTTCATGACATACAGGCTGATGGATTTAATATAGACCACTTAGCAATAGGTAGAAATGGTGTATTTACCATTGAAACTAAAGGGCGTCACAAGCGGAACCGAGACAGTAAAGCTTCATCAAAAGGTAACGGCAAGAACTATCAATTACGATTTAAAGATGGCCGTCTGTGCTTTCCTTCATGGGTAGAGACCAAACCAATCGAGCAAGCATTACGACAAGCTAATTGGGTAAATCAATGGCTCAGCAAAGCAACCGGAAACCCGGTAACTTCAACTCCTGTTCTAGTATTTCCAGGGTGGTTTGTCACCAGTCAAAGTAAGCCACCATTTCCAATTTTAAATCATAAACAATTAGTCAAAGTACTACCTACCGCAGGTAATCAAGAGCTCACACAACAGCAAGTCGACGCTATCGTTTATCAAGTCACACAACGTTGTTTGAGTAAGAAGACGTTAAGCAAATGAAAATAGTGAATGCGCTTTCCTGCTCAGTACTTATATCGCTAATTCGGCCGTATTTATTTTGACGAACAGCCATATATAAGAATCATAAGTAAGGTATTTTACCAAACGATTGTCGAGTTCCATTGGAGTACCCACATGTTAGATATCAGTTCAGAAAAGAAAATTGCAGTACTAATTGATGCCGAAAATACTCCACATTCAATCCTAGATTTTGCACTCAAAGAAATTTCCAAACACGGGCATTTACTCGCAAAGCGAGCTTATGGCGATTGGAGCACTGATCAACTTAAAAACTGGAAAGCACCGCTCAATGAGCTTGCTATATCTCCCGTACAGCAATTTTCATATACACAAGGAAAAAACTCCTCTGATGCGGCACTAATTATCGACGCAATGGATTTACTCTATTCAGGAAAATTTGATGCTTTTGCATTGATAAGCAGTGACAGCGACTTCACAAAACTTGCCTCACGCCTAAAAGAATCTGAAATCTATGTATTTGGAGTGGGGCGTAAAAGTACTCCAATTGCTTTTAGAAATGCTTGTGACGACTTTATGTATACAGAAGTGCTCAAGAGTAGATATGGTGAAGATGAACCAGATACAGCAGCAAATACCAAGCCGAGTAAATCCAACAATAAGAACAATGCTGTTTCAGTACGCAATAAACTCCGTATGAATACTAAACTCGTTAAAACTTTGCGGGAAGCTGTATCTGAATATGCAGATGCAGCGGGTTGGTCATCGCTTGCATTATGTGGCAGCCTGATAAAAAGGCAATACCCAGACTTTAGCGCCAAAAACTATGGATTTGCCAACTTAACCAATTTGATTGAAGCAACAGAACTCTTCGATGTACAAAAAAGAAAAGGAAGTGGCTTTTCCGCCTTTCACATCTACGTAAAAGACAATCGGAAATAATAGAGCTTCTGTCCGCTAGCGGACAGACCAAAGCGCTATGTGTATGGCAAGATCTGAGTCGAGTCATTAGCGCCGCTAAGTGGTTGAAAGCGATTAGATAGCAAGACTGTTGAGTTCAACGAAACAACGTTTTTCACTAATAATTTAAAGCATTTAGGAAAAGTGCAGTATTTACACTAATAATGACGATTAATACTTGAAAGCCATACAAAAATTAGGTTATTGTTTGGCCAGCTAAGGAAATGCAGGCAAGACTCTCGTCTCTTGTAAAAAGTGCAGGCAATAGAGACACCGCCAACAGGGAAGAAACGCGCACACCTCTCGCATCGATATGCATAGAGTCACGCAAGCATTTGATTTACATCAAACTCCCCTCGAGACTCATCACGAAACTGTGACGAACACGCATATCCCAAAACACCAAATCAGTTAGATTTGAGTAGATTTTACTCTGTTCCCAATTGTTCATAGGAATGATAGTCAAAATGGATACAATTACTAAAGGTTTTTTAAAAGAGTTTTCTGCTAACAATAACTGCAGCCACCTAACAGAACCAGAGGCCTTTGAAGCATTTTGCAATTTTAGTGTTGTAAACAAGGAAACTGGAAATGTAAATTTTGATCTATTTTCAGTATCAACAGGAAAGAATGCTCAAGGAATTGATGGTATTGCTGTAATAGTTAATAACAAGCACTGCACTACAGTTCGAGAGATTGAGGATTTTGTTGAATTAAATGGATACCTAGACGTTAATTTTGTATTAATCCAAGCTAAAACAAGTCAGTCTTTTGATAACACAAAAATATTAAATTTTCTTCAATACGTAAAGCATTTTTTCGATCTCCAAGGGGAGAGTACATTTAATACTGAGGAAATGGAGAATTTTATCGAGATAAGAAATTTTATTTTCGAGCACTCGAACCTTTTCATTAATAAAAATCCTAGCTGTCACTTATACTTCTGTACTCTTGGAAATTGGCAAAGCGAGAAAACTTTAGTAAATTTGATTGATAGTAACAAATCAGAATTAATACAAACAATTACTTTTTCAGATTTAGAATTCAATTCAATTGACGCAAGAGCCATTCAAAACTTGTATCGAAAAACCAAGTCTCCAGTAGAAGCTAAAATTAACTTCCAAGATAGAACATTTATATCTGGAATTAGAGATGTTGAAATGGCTTGTTCAGGTGTTGTTCCATTTAGTGAGTTTAAAAAAATAATAATAGATGAGAATGGTCAAATTAAGCCTGTATTTGAAGATAACATTAGGGATTACCTACAATCAGACACAAACATAGTTAATTCTGATATAGCAAAAACAATTAAGCAAGGTGACTTTGATTACTTTAGCATATTAAATAATGGAGTAACTGTCGTCGCTGAGTCTGTTACTGGTGCAAGTAGTGAAATAACACTAAGAAATTACCAGATAGTTAATGGATGTCAAACTAGTCATGTTTTATTTGAAAATAGAGCTGTTCCTGGTATAGAAGACATAAAAGTGCCATTGAAAATAATTGTAACTGATAACACTGAGATTAAGAGTAAAATAACCCGAGCAACTAATAATCAAACCCAAGTAGGTATCGAGCAACTAGAAGCATTAACTGAATTTCAACGACGACTAGAAACATTCTATAACGCTAAGGAAATAGCACCACTATATAAGATATACTATGAAAGAAGAACAAATCAACATTATAAAAACAACGTTCAGAAATTCAGAATAATATCAATAGAAATCCAACTGAAATCATTTTCCGCAATGTTCAATGACAAACCTCATGAGGTTGCTGGCCATTATGGTAAGCTAATTAAACAAATGGGGGCGGACCTATTCCATGATGATGATTGTTTCGACCTTTACTACATTAGCGCTCTAGCATATTTCATACTAGAACAGCTATATCAGAAAAACTATTTAGATAAAACATATAAGAAATATCGTTATCACTTGCTCACAATATTCCGGTATTTAGTTACTACTGAAAACACGCCTCCAAAAAACTCAAATAAAAAGACAATAACATATTCAAATAAATTTGAGAGTATATTAACCAATGAAGTTTCATCATATAGGTATTTTAAGCAAGCTGAAAACTTACTGATAGACACGAAAAATGGTATCAATTTTCATGATAGAAAAGCCCCAGAAAGAAAAATTGAAACAGATAGATTAATAAGGTTTACATTAGAAAATAGAACTATAAATTCAGATACATTTGACCAGAAGCAATCAATAGGTCAACTTAATTTATTTTGACAAATAATAAGTGGGCAGAGTGAACCTTGTTCCCAATCAAACAACCATAATTGCGTTGCTGGCGATGCATCTTCTAACCTAAAAAACGCCCTGCAACAGACGAACCGAAGGCTCTAGCGCGGAGTTGACTCCTGTCAACAAGCACTGGAGCCAAGCTTCAACACCTCAGTAGCAGCCTAAGCAGTAATTCTCAGCTCCTTACAATGACAGCCCCAACAACCCATGCTCTGCCCCAACACTATTAGCCACATCCAGCAACCGCTGCTTGATCCCCTGCTCTATTCCTACACCCGACTCAAGCAAGTCAGCAACCGCAATAAAAGCAGTCGTTTTTAAGCTCTTGCAGTCATAAGAGTAAGCATAACCTGACTTTACGACCCAGTTTTCTGATTTGAAATCTTGAACTTGCTCTTCAATCGTTCTAACCAAGGTAAACTCAAACGACAAGATACAGGCTTCATCGCCAAACCAATCCGCTTTTAAGGCTTGGAAATTGATCCACATTTCCAGTTGAGTCAGCAAAGGTTTAAGCGAACTGGAAAAGCGGCTATCAGCCAAAATAGTAATAGGAAGTTGCTCTTGCATATCAGTCTGGCTCATCGGTTTTTATCGTCACTTTGTTCTGGTTAAATTCAAGCATTATGAGGGTGATTCTGCTGGCTAATATCGCGTGATGCAACCACTGTCGAATAAACTTTCAACGCAGACTTACAGAACACACCTCTTCCCCATCGAAGTTGCCGAAGTACGTTGAAGAAATAGCCGTAATGCCCACACGGATGTGGGCATAGCTTTCGCGGGACAGGATGTCCCATCGGAAGCGTTAGGCGATTTCGAATAAGTAAGAGGGAAACAACTTCGTCTGGGGCGCTGAGGGATATCCAAAAGGGGGGCAAGCGCTTTCCCCTTTTTGGTCGGGTGTGGGCGAAGCGCCACGACTTTAGTGGCCGCAGGCCATTAAAAAAAGCCCAATAAAAAACGCACCACTAAGGGTGCGTTTCATCATAATTGCGTCACTGGCGATGCTAACTCTTTATGAAAGCTAGCAGCACCGAGCCCACGCACCAATTATTACTCATACTCGCTAACAGGCACACATGCGCACATGAGGTTACGGTCACCAAACACATCATCAATACGATTAACTGTTGGCCAGAACTTATTCAGCTTAACCGCTGCCGTTGGGAACACGGCTTCTTCACGGCTGTAAGGACGTGAATCAAACGCAGGGTCCATGATGTCAGCTAGCGTATGTGGAGCATTGTGTAGCGGGTTGTTGTCCGCTGGCCACTCACCGGCTTCTACCTTGGCAACTTCGCCGCGAATAGACACCATTGCCTCGATGAATCTGTCTAGCTCAACTTTAGACTCAGACTCTGTTGGCTCAATCATAAGCGTGCCCGCAACTGGGAAGCTCATGGTTGGCGCATGGAAGCCGTAATCGTTAAGACGCTTAGCGATATCCATCTCAGTCACACCTGATGACTCTTTAAGTGGACGCAGGTCGATGATGCACTCATGGGCAACACGGTCATTTCGGCCAGTGTAAAGTACCGGGTAATGCTCAGACAGTTTCTTCATCATGTAGTTAGCGTTAAGCAGTGCCACTTGCGTAGATTCGCGCAGACCCTTCTTACCGAGTAACTTGATGTACATCCAAGTGATAGGCAAGATCCCAGCGCTACCGTATGGCGCGGCTGAAACGGCGCCATTGTTGTCTGACTCTAGGCCATGCTTAACCACTGTGTGGCCAGATAAGAATGGCGCAAGGTGCTTTTTAACACCGATTGGGCCCATACCTGGTCCGCCGCCGCCATGTGGAATAGCGAAGGTTTTGTGCAAGTTAAGGTGCGATACGTCAGCGCCGATAAAGCCTGGTGATGTTAGGCCTACCTGTGCGTTCATGTTGGCGCCATCAAGGTAAACTTGGCCGCCGTGCTCATGAATAACGTCGCAAATCTGGCTAATTGTTTCTTCATACACACCGTGAGTCGATGGGTAGGTCACCATGATGCACGATAAGTTGTCCGCCACTTCTGCTGCTTTTGCACGCAGGTCATCCATGTCGATGTTACCGGCTTTATCACAGGCAGTAACCACGATTTTCATGCCTGCAAGTTGCGCTGATGCTGGGTTTGTACCGTGCGCCGATTGTGGGATCAAACAGATGTTTCTGTGGGCGTCGCCACGTGACTCATGGTATTGCTTAATCGCAAGTAGACCGGCGTACTCGCCTTGTGCACCTGAGTTAGGTTGCAAGGATACTGCGTCGTAACCTGTGATATCCACCAACCAAGTCGATAGCTCTTCAAGCAGCTCAGCGTAACCTTGTGCTTGATCTTGTGGGCAGAATGGGTGCATGTTGCCAAACTCAGGCCAAGTGATAGGCATCATCTCGGTAGCAGCGTTAAGCTTCATGGTGCATGAACCGAGTGAAATCATTGAGTGGTTCAAGGCTAAATCTTTGTTCTCGAGACGCTTAATGTAACGCATCATCTCGGTTTCGCTTTGGTAGCGGTTAAACGTTGGGTGGGTCAAGATGGCGTCGGTGCGAACAAGTTCACCTGGCACTGATGTGCTGCCGTTAGCAACGATTTCAGCATCAAGTGCTGCCACATCTAGACCATGACCTGCGCCCAAAATCACGTCAAATAGCTCGGCAACGTCAGTACGTAGCGTGGTTTCGCTGACGCTAACGCCCACAATGCCATCGCTATCGATACGTAGATTAAGACCAGCAGCTTCTGAACGCGCAACTACAGCGGCAACATCTAGCCCTTTGATAGAGATTGTGTCGAACCAAGTGTTGTTAACCAGTTCTGCGCCTTTAGCCGTTAGGCCTGCAGCGAGTATGTCAGCCAAACGGTGAATACGTTCAGCAATGGTCTTCAAGCCTTGTGGGCCGTGAAATACAGCGTAGAACGATGCCATGTTGGCCAGTAACACCTGTGCAGTACAGATGTTTGAGTTAGCTTTTTCGCGGCGGATATGTTGCTCACGAGTTTGCATTGCCATACGCAGGGCGCGGTTACCGCGAGTATCTTGTGATACACCGATAATACGGCCTGGAAGTGAGCGTTTGTGTGCATCACGGGTCACGAAGAATGCCGCGTGAGGACCACCAAAGCCCATTGGTACACCAAAGCGCTGTGAGTTACCAAATACAACGTCGGCGCCCATAGAGCCTGGCGACTTAAGCATCACTAGAGACATGATATCGGCAGCGACAGAAACAACGGCCTTTTTCTCATGTAACTTGGCAAACAGTTCGCTGTGATCAACGATTTGACCGTGGCGGTTGGTGTACTGGAACAAGGCGCCAAATAGTTCGTAGTTAACTGCCTCTGCGGCAGGACCAACAACGACTTCCATACCAAAACATTCAGCGCGAGTTTTAATCACATCTAATGTTTGTGGGAATACATCATCTGCTACAAAGTAGATGTTAGCTTTTTTAGCTTTAGAAACACGCTTAGACAGCGCCATGGCTTCAGCGGCAGCGGTGGCTTCATCAAGTAGTGATGAAGAGGCAAGATCAAGACCGGTAAGGTCCATTGAGATCTGCTGGAAGTTAAGGATAGCTTCTAGACGACCTTGCGCAATCTCTGGCTGGTAAGGGGTGTACGCTGTGTACCAACCTGGATTTTCAAGCACGTTACGCTGGATAACAGTCGGTACTTCAGTACCGTGATAACCCATACCTATGTAGCTCTTGAAGACCTTGTTCTTATCCGCGATTTGACGGATATAGGCCATGCCTTCGGCTTCGCCACATGAATCGCCAACGGCGAGATCACGATTAATCAGAATAGACTCTGGAACAATTTGTCCGGTCAAGTCTGCTAACGATTCAGCACCCACAAAATTCAGCATCTCTTGCTGCTGCTCGGCACCAGGACCGATATGACGGCTAAGAAATAATTCGTGCTGCTCTAACTGCGTAAGGGTTTCTTTGGTCATGAGTAACCTAGTTCCATATTTGCCAGTATCCTGCCTGTAGGGGGCGGTGCTACCGGTCTCGTTGTTTAGAATTCGATTGTTCTGTGGCATGTCTTATAGGTAAAAGGTGACATGCTTTATAACGAACAAAGCCCCAACCTTTAGCAGAGTGGGGCTTTGTTGATTATCGCGACTTACTCGTCGTCGATAACCGCTTGATAACCTTCGGCATCAAGCAGATTTTCTAGCTCAGCGGTGTCAGAAGGCATCACGCGGAAGAACCAACCATCACCAAATGCATCGCTGTTAACCAGCTCTGGAGAATCTTCTAGTGCTTCGTTAACTGCCAATACTTCACCTGTTAGTGGTGAGTAGATGTCAGATGCTGCTTTTACTGACTCTGCTACTGCGCAGTCTTCACCAGCGTTAACGTCGTCGCCAACTTCTGGAAGTTCAACGAACACCATGTCACCCAATAGCTCTTGAGCGTGCTCACTGATACCTACTGTGTAGCTACCGTCTTCTTCTTTACGAACCCACTCGTGAGAAGAAGCATATTTTAGTTCTGCTGGGATATTGCTCATTGGTCTTAATCCTTATTCGATTGTTCTAATTCTGTAATATTATAAGACGTTACACTGATTTATAAGGCTTTTATCAGTTTTGCGCTTAAGCGCAGCGGCTCATGCTTGCAGTTGATATTAACGCTAACCGTCTAGGGTATAAAGTGACGTATACGTCAACGTTACTACTCATGCACGATGTAACCACAAATTTTACGCTGACTTGCGCTATCCATCAATCAAAGCAAGTCTGCTTTATGCTTTTTTCTACTATTAATACGTTAGTCAGTTCGAGCTAAATTGCTAGTAGGTCGAAGTAACCCGTATTAATCCAGAAATCATTATGTGCTGTGGTTAGCCGATATTGGATTCGAATTCTAGGAGAAAGCGCGCAGTTGATAAGTATCAATGAGCACTTTCGACACAGAAGTCGGAGCCAATAGCTATAACCTCAGCAACATAATTAGAATGCTTGCTTACCGTTGCGTACAAACGAAGGTGCAATCACTTTAACCGCGACACGCTTCTTACGCATCTCAACTTCTGCCACATCACCAATCGTGTTTGGTACACGTGCCATTGCGATTGAGTAGCCTAGTGTTGGCGAAAAAGTACCGCTAGTAATAGTACCTTGTTGCTCTACACCGTCGCTGTCAGTAAAGAATACTGACATGCCGTGACGAATAACGCCTTTAGCATCCATGATGAGGCCGACTAACTTGTCTGCGCCTGCAGCTTTAATCGCTTCGAGTGCTTTACGACCGTTGAAGTCACGATCTTCTGGTGCCCATGCCACTGTCCAGCCCATGTTTGCAGCTAGTGGGTTAACACTTTCGTCCATATCTAGGCCGTAAAGGTTCATCCCCGCTTCAAGACGCAGTGTGTCACGTGCGCCTAGGCCACATGGCTTAACGCCAGCGTCTAGGAAAGCTTGCCATAGTGCTTCGGCTTCTGCTTCAGGCACGATAACTTCGTAACCGGCTTCGCCAGTGTAGCCTGTGGTTGCAATAAATAGTGAGTCAGCTTGCACGCCAAAGAATGGCTTCATGCCTTCAACGGCAGCATTTTGCGCGTCGTTGAATACCGTTGCTGCTTTTGCTTTGGCGTTAGGACCTTGAACGGCGATCATCGCCAGTTCAGGACGCTCAGTGACTTCAACACTGAAACCTTTAACTTGCTCATTGATCCAAGCAAGGTCTTTTTCGCGAGTCGCAGAGTTAACCACGATGCGGTACTGCGTATCAGAAAGGTAATAGGTAATAAGGTCGTCGATTACGCCGCCGTTATGATCAAGCATGCCGCCGTATAGCGCTTTGCCTGGTACTTTTAGCTTGGCTACGTCGTTGGCTAGCAACTTACGTAAAAAGGCACAAGCGTCATCACCAATCACATCAACCACTGTCATGTGAGAAACGTCGAACATACCTGCGTCTTGACGCACAGCGTGGTGCTCTTCGATTTGAGAACCGTAGTTAAGTGGCATATCCCAACCATGGAAATCTACCATCTTGCCATTTGATTCTAGGTGCTTGTTAAAAAGTACAGTTTTGTTAGCCATTTTTATCCCTTCTTTGGGGTATTCAAGTCTGCAACTGGTGTAGGGTGCTAGTCACCAGATCAATTTGGTCGTATTAAAATGCGGCGAAATTATACCTTGAGTATTGCCTTTGTATACAAAAGAATTTTCTAATCCGAACAGTTTCGCCATTAGTTTTTCTCATGTTATACCTGTAATTTTTTTACACTAAAATGCTGCTTTGCTTAGATAAAATAACAAGTACATGAAATTAAAGAGTTATTCATCTTTAGCTAAAGCAGCAAAATGTTAATCTTGTTCGCTTTTACACAGCTCAGGCAGGCTTTTCTTGTTGCCGAGCGCCTGTTGAATAAACAGTGTTTTCAATGGCGCAAAATTGTCGACCAGATTTAGACCGATATCGCGAATGGCTTTTTTGAGTGGATTACTGCCTTCAAACAGCCTTTTAAAGCCCTCCATTGCGCTTATCATCTCTAGTGCTTCGGCTTTACGCCAGCGCTCAAGATTACGCAAATGGCGATAATCGCCGATATCTTTGCCCTGCTCTTTAAGCTCACTCACGGTTTGCACTATGCTGGCAGCATCGAGAAAACCTAAGTTAACCCCTTGTCCAGCTAATGGATGAATAGTGTGCGCCGCATCGCCTGCCAGCACCAAACGGTGACGAGCAAAATGGCGCGCATAACGCATACGTAGCGGAAACGCTTGGCGGGCGCTTTCTAGCGAACACATACCTAAACGACCGTCGAAAGCGGCAGTCAGTGCCCGCTCAAACTGTTGTTCATCTAATGCTTGTAGCTCTTTGGCTTTGTCTGGCGATACTGACCAAACAATAGAGCAGAGATCTTTTTCATATAAAGGTAGGAAAGCCAGCGGCCCTTCACTGTCGAACACTTGCCTTGCGGTGTCGTTATGGGGCAGTTCGGTGCGAATGGTCGCGACTACAGCGTGGTGGTTATAGTCCCAAAAGGTCATGGGGATCTTACACTGCTCACGCACCCACGAATTAGCGCCATCGGCAGCAACAACCAATGCAGCACTGATACTGTCACCATTGGCTAAGGTTAACCAAGCTTCTCGCTCGCCAAAGGCGATACGCTCTAGTCGTTGGTTTTCAATATAGGTCAGCTCATCGAACTCTGTCGCGCGTTCGGCAAGTGCAAAGGCGATAGCGTCGTTCTCGATAATCGCACCAAGGTGAGTTTCGCTGAGTGATTGGGCATCGAAATCAATTTTACCTAGGCTGTCTTTGTCCCAAACTTGCATCTTTTGGTAAGGGCTTATGCGACTCGCCGCAAGATAGGGCCAAGCCCCGAGGTTAGTGAGTAAGTGCTGACTGGCTTTATTAATTGCACTCACTCTGAGTTTGGGTGCACCGGATACGGCATGGGTTTGACCTGCGTCGATAACGACCACACTCACGCCTTTCATTGCCAAGCCAATGGCGGTCGCTAACCCAACCATACCGCCGCCAACAATGGCGACATCATAAGTTTGTGTGCTTAACATCTTTTACCCTTACTCTTTATAGCAATGTTAAAAATCAATAAAGCTGACTTGCTCAGCTAATTGTTTAGCGAACTATTCTAGCTAACTGTCCAGCCCATAGCTTTACGAGCTACAGGCGCTTTAAGTGGCGGAAACCACGACAGCAAACGCAAACCTATGTTACGCCCGAGCACTAACGGCCAGTGATCATTAGAGAAGCCGCGCACCAAGAACTCAATACTATTCATAGTGCTGTCTCTGTCGGCGTTACGACGAGCTAGGTAGTCATGGGTAATTTGATTAATCCCCACATCAAGCTCGCTGCCATCGTCGTTAGTGAGCGCTTGCTCTATCACTTGCAGCAAACTCACTACATCGCGTAGGCCTAAGTTAAAGCCCTGCCCTGCTATAGGATGCAACGTTTGCGCTGCGTTGCCTAAAAACACGGTGCGGTGGTAGATAGGCCGCTTCATATACGACAACATCAACGGATAACTAAAGCGCTCACCAATATCGATAAAGCGCCCAGCTCGGTAACCAAAGGTCGCCTGTAACTTTTCGATAAACTCGGCTTTAGGTGCTGCGAGCATCTGCTCGGCTTCGCTTGGTGACAGTGCCCATACCATCGATAATCTGTGCTCACCGTTTCTGTCAGCCATCGGCAACAACGCTAAAGGCCCGCTTTGGGTGAAACGCTCATAGGCCCAGCCTTGGTGTGGCTGCTCAGTATGGATATTAGTAATGATAGCGCTTTGCTGAAAATCGACCTGCTCTAATGGCTGTTTAAAGGCGTGACGTACTTTGGAGTTGAGTCCATCGGCGGCCACCAGCAGTTTAGCCGCGATTTGCTGGCCGCTATTTAAGGTAAGCAGTTGTTGACTGCTTTGCGCCTCAACCTCACTCAAGCTAGCTGGGCAATATAACTGAACATCACTCTTTTCAAGCTGACTAAACAGCTGTTGACCGACCGCTTCAAGCTCAACCACCTGACCTAAATAAGGTAGTTGAAAGTCGTCACGGCTTAGCTCCGTCATGCCAAAATTGCCACGTTCGGAGATATGGATATGGTTTATTTCGCTGGCAAGCGCTGCAATATGTGGCCATATTTGCAATTTTTTTAGCTGAAAAATGGATCCATGGGAAATCGCTATTGAGCGGGCATCGAAACCGGGATGCTCATCATTAGGTCGATGTGCTTCAATCAAGGCGATTTTTAGCGGGCGAGCCGCTTGCTTGGCGATATGTGCCAGCCCGAGCGCTAAGGTAGCGCCAGCCATTGCACCGCCGACAATAGCAATATCGACCTGTTCGACTGTAGTGGTGTTAGTCATGGAATGTTTAACCCGATAACTGATTTAATGCTAGCTAGAAAGCAAAACCGCCATGGCATTAATGCGATGGCGGTTTGAATGACAAATGTTTAGTGCAACACACCAAGGTCAATTGGTTTGTCGTCTTCTATTGCAGGTCCAAACTCGGAGTAGCATAGCAACGCTGCCATGCGGGTGAACTCCATCAACTCGATAAGTGCCGCTTCTGACTCTTCGTCTTCAGCCACATCGAATTCAACTTGCGCGATTTCTGATAGATCTTGAATCACTTCACGAACATCTTTTGAGGCTTTATTCAGTTTAGGTTGAATAATGGCGATGCCAGTAAGGAAACTCTGTACCCATAGCGATAGCGCTTCAACACGCTTTGCCAACGTTTCTTCCTCTTCAGGAAGCATAGGGCTAAAACCAAAGTCAGTGTCAGAAAGACGAGTCACTGCATCTTGATAAAGCTCTTCGACCATCGTTTGCAGTTTCGGTGGCAATGCTTGACCATCATTCATCAACTCTAATAGCGGCAGAGTCCAGCCTTTAGAGGATTGTTCTACACCCCCACAAATTAAGCCCACTAATGCGCCGTGAACTTCAACAGGGTGCTGACCAATTTCAGCTTCATTAAGTGCCGCAAGTAGGTTATCCATGCGCAGCGTTGGTAGAGTCGCCATAAAGTCGTTTCCAGTGACAAGATTTACTGGTCTCATGCTAGCAGAAGTGACTGTTTCGACCAAGAGTTGCCACCATAAAGTCGTGAAAAGTTTGTCGGTTTAGCCACAAAAACAGCAATCAAGATCAGTTGCTGTATATACAATTGCAACTAACAGGTGATAAATGAGGGCTTATAACGGTAACTTAAGTAACAGCTCAAATAACACTAGCGCCCAAAGCGCTTCATGTTTGTACGCTAATGGCTATCTAAACAACAATTAATCTAAACTATTCCTGTTTAGTTGGATATCGTGTTGCACTTTGCTTTTTAGACCGATATAGTCCGCTCAAGTACACGGTTTAAGGATTCCTTTAGGAATGGGTAACAAGGCGATTGAAATTACCCTTATGGGGCGCACCTACTCTATCGCTTGTCCGGATGGACAAGAGACAGCACTTAGGCACGTCGCGAATAACCTTGAAAAGCAGTTAATGTCGCTAAAAGCGCGCACTAACAACATCAGCCGTGAAGAAATTGCGATTATGGCAGCATTAAATACTGGTTATGAGCTGTTAGAAGAACAGCAGAAGAATCAAGATTATAACAAGCAGATGGATGAAAAAATCGGTTTGCTACAGTCAACTTTAGAAGATGCATTAGTCGAACGCTCTACGAAAAGTGATTAAACAGGTTATAATCAGCTGTACTGAATGTTTGCGATAGCAAATTTCGTGATAAAAGAATAATTGTCGTAAGCCATTTTAAGGTCAATTGACCTGCTTACGAATGCAAGTTTTGCTCCCTGGGATACGCGCTAGCTGGCAATGTCCCTGTGCCGATATTTACAAACCCAGGGTGAACGTTTTACTGACATTGTGCAAGCTCGGCTCGTATCGAGAAGCCTTAGGAGGTATTCGTTTACCCGCCTTGAACCTACGGTTCAAGGGCTACGCCAGCGGTCGGTATTCTGGGGAGCAATTCAAATAATAAAAAGGGCTATCCTACGTGGTAGCCCTTTTTTATGCCTGCGATTTCTGCCCCGCCCCCCAGAATACCGACATAGTCGGACTCTTTATCAATAGAGTGCGGGGAGCAATTCAATTTACAAAATAACCATCTACTTATGATGGTTTTTTTGTACCTAAAATTTACTGTATTCCCAATTTTCTCCCCAGAATACCGACGTAGTCGGACTCTTCATAAATAGAATGCGGAGAGCAATTCAATTTACTTAAAGCCAATACTTTTTTGATGCCTTTTTCTTCCTATGATTAGCATAAAACCGGATAATGCCTAGTAATTCCACATTAGTGATAAATCGCAACAATATCTAACACAGCCCCTATACCAAAAACAAATATGATCTTGAATTTTTAACTTCTGATACAAATACCTACAAGTTACAATTTGAATAATCAGTCACCTATGTTATTTTAATTTTTTTATCCACAGCAAAGACTTATGTTCGACGAATTTAAAGTACAGCTAACCACATTTGACTGGAACGGTGTTTCAGGTTTAACCAATATTCTGATGGTTATTTTAACTGGGTTACTTCTATACGGACTGAAGCAAGGATCTAGTAATATTAAAGAGTCTTCGCTATCTCGAGACGCTGATATTCTAAGGTGGGCTATGACAGAGATGGATCTCTTGAAGCCAGCTATTCGCATTCTAACTGATGCTCACAAAACTCGTTCATTTTGCAACTGTCCTGGTGAACATATTAAGCATTACGACTGTAGTTGGAACAAAGAAGAATTGGCCGCAGCACAAGAGGTAAGTGTAAAACTCCAGCGCATAGGTTATATGGCTCTTCATAACTTGATCTCAAGAAATCACTTTATGAATATTTGGGGCCCTATGTATCTATCCACATGGTACTCTCTAGAAGCTTGGGTAAAGCATAAAAGACTTGATCTAGATGAACCTTTAACTATTGAAAACGGTGCATATTCTCGTATTTATTTAGAGCAATTCGCTCATTATTGTGAAAAAAACATGCCTGAAGTATTAGTCAATAACGAACGCAGAAGGTTTAACTTACCTACACTATCTAATGAAAAAAAGAAGAAAATGCGAGTGACTTCCAAAGTATTTAAATCCAAAAAAGAAAAACTCAATATTTAAAAAGGCTAACATTCTTGCTCGCCCCTATTCATACGGAAGCTAAATCCCAACAAAACAATTTAAAAACAAAAAGCTACAAAATATCAAAATGACTTCTTATCGACATTGTACGGCTTAACTTTAGAATTATTACCCATCATATCTAGAAACTCATTGGCCCCTTGAAAAAGGGGCTGATCTCTAAGCTACTTTTAGTGTAAAATCTCCTCTTTCGTCAGTCCAAAAGCCAAGTACGCTTAGACCTTAAGATTAAACGATGTCGCAGACTCTGTTTTACCTGATGCCGAATGGCAAAAGTACCCAGCGCCATGACCCATTATTGGCGTTGCAACAGGTATACGGTTTTGCCTGTGAATTGGCTCGGCAGGCGTTTATTAATCAGCAGTGGGTCTATATTCATTGCGCTGACAAAGAACAAGCTTATGCCATCGATGAACTGTTATGGCAGTTAGCACCGCAATCGTTCGTGCCCCACAACCTTAAAGGTGAAGGCCCGACAGGCGGCGCCCCAGTTGAAATAGGCTTTGATCGGCTTGGGGCCAACAAAAATCGTCATGTTCTGATTAATCTTGCAGACCAAGTGCCGCAATTTGCGGTAAACTTTGTGCAGATTATCGACTTCGTTGCCAACGACGACGGCCATAAAGCGATTGCACGCGATCGCTACCGGCAATATCGTACTCTTGGGATAGCGTTAACGACCCAAGACTTGAGCAATACAACCAATTAATTTTAGTTTGAGATAAGCACGCTCCCATGGAAAAAACATATAACCCGCAGTCTATCGAACAGTCTCTTTACCAAAACTGGGAAGAGAAAGGTTACTTCAAGCCACACGGCGACGAGTCTCAAGGCAACTATTGCATCATGATCCCGCCACCAAACGTGACGGGTAGTTTGCATATGGGCCACGCGTTCCAAGATACCATTATGGATACCTTGACCCGTTACCAACGTATGAAGGGTAAAAACACCCTTTGGCAGGTCGGTACTGACCATGCGGGTATTGCCACGCAGATGTTGGTTGAGCGTAAGGTTGCAGCTGAAGAAGGTTTAAACCGTCACGACCTTGGCCGTGAAAACTTCATCGACCGCATCTGGGACTGGAAGAATGAGTCTGGTGGCACCATCACTAAACAACTACGTCGTCTTGGCGCGTCAGTTGATTGGGATCGTGAGCGCTTTACCATGGACGAAGGCATGTCTGAAGCGGTTCAAGAGGTGTTTGTTCGCCTTTATGAAGATGACCTGATTTACCGCGGTAAGCGCTTGGTTAACTGGGATCCAAAGCTACACACTGCAATCTCAGATTTGGAAGTTGAAAACAAAGAAAAGCAAGGCAGCATGTGGCACTTCCGCTACCCGCTAGCTGAAGGCGCGTTAACCAGCGATGGTAAAGATTACTTAGAGATCGCTACTACCCGTCCTGAAACCATGTTAGGCGATAGTGCGGTTGCGGTGCATCCTGAAGATGAGCGTTACGCTTCACTGATTGGTAAGTTCATCCACCTGCCGATTGTTAACCGTCTTATCCCGATTGTTGCTGACGATTACGTTGATATGGAGTTCGGAACAGGTTGTGTGAAAATCACCCCTGCGCATGACTTTAACGATTACGAAGTCGGTAAGCGTCACGAACTACCTATGTACAACATTTTGACCTTTGACGCGGCTATTCGTCCAATCGCTGAAGTGGTTAATACTGACGGAACGGCTAACACAGAGTTAGACGGTACACTGCCAGAGCGTTACGCTGGTCTAGACCGTTTTGAAGCGCGTAAAGCGGTTGTTGCTGAACTTGAGACTTTAGGTCTACTTGGCAAGATTGACCCACATGGATTAAAAGTACCTTATGGCGATCGTAGCGGCGTAGTAATTGAGCCGCTATTGACCGACCAATGGTATGTATCGGTTGCGCCAATGGCGAAAACCGCTATGGAAGCGGTAGATAACGGTGACATTAAGTTTGTGCCACAGCAATACGAAAACATGTACAACTCGTGGATGCGTGACATTAACGACTGGTGTATTTCACGTCAGCTTTGGTGGGGACACCGCATTCCAGCTTGGTATGACGAAGCGGGTAAAGTGTACGTTGGCCGCGATGAAGCGGAAGTACGTGCTAAGCACAAACTTGCTGATTCAGCAGTACTACGCCAAGACAACGATGTACTCGATACTTGGTTTAGCTCTGCGTTGTGGACATTCTCTACCCTAGGCTGGCCAAAAGACACCGCTGAGCTGAAAGCTTTCCACCCAACTGACGTGTTGGTAACTGGCTTTGACATCATCTTCTTCTGGGTTGCCCGCATGATCATGATGACCATGCATTTCATCAAAGATGAAAATGGTAAGCCGCAGGTACCATTCAAAACCGTTTATGTCACCGGGCTAATCCGTGATGAAGTCGGCAATAAGATGTCAAAATCTAAAGGTAACGTACTTGATCCATTAGATATGATTGACGGTATCGATCTTGAAGCATTAGTTGAAAAACGTACCGGTAACATGATGCAGCCCAAAATGGCGGCGAAGATTGAAAAAAGCACGCGTAAAGAGTTTAGCGACGGTATTGAAGCACACGGTACAGATGCCCTGCGCTTTACCCTAGCATCTATGGCGTCTACTGGCCGCGATATCAACTGGGACATGAAACGCCTTGATGGTTACCGCAGCTTCTGTAACAAAATCTGGAACGCATCTCGCTACGTGTTGATGAACACTGAAGTGCAAACAGAAGACGCTGCAGATGATGCTGTTGGCGAAGCATTAGATTGTGGCCAGCTTCTTGTTGATGGCAAGCCAGGTGAAATGGAACTGTCGATTGCTGATCGCTGGATCATCGGTCTGTTTAACGAAACCGTTAAAACCTATGACGAGCACATGGCAAACTACCGTTTCGACCTTGCAGCTAATACTATCTATGAGTTCACTTGGAACCAGTTCTGTGACTGGTACTTAGAGCTTACTAAGCCAGTAATGCAAAACGGCACTGACGCCCAACTGCGCGGTACACGCCATACACTGGTGAACGTACTTGAGCAGATGCAACGCCTGATGCACCCAATGATGCCTTACCTGACTGAAACTATCTGGCAGCGCGTTAAACCGCTTGCAGGTGTTGAAGGTGACACCTTAATGCTGGCCGCTTTCCCTGAGTACCAAGCTGATAAAGTTGACACTCAAGCGATGGAAGATCTTGAGTGGGTTAAGCAGGTGATTACTGCAGTACGTAACATTCGTGCTGAACTTAACATTGCGCCATCTAAGCCGCTTAATGCACTACTTCGTGGTGTGAGTGAGCAAGATAAGGCACGCATTGAAGCGAACCAAACCTTCTTCAAGACCCTAGCTAAACTTGAGTCTATGACGATTCTAAGCGACGGTGAAGCAGCGCCAATGTCAACCACCCAACTTGTGGGCGACATGGAGCTACTTATCCCAATGGCAGGTCTTATCGATGTGGCTAAAGAAGTGGCGCGTATCGACAAGTTACTTGAAAAAGCCGCTGGCGAGTTTAAGCGTATTGAAGGCAAGCTTTCTAACCAAGGTTTTGTGGCCAAAGCGCCTGCTGCCGTGATTGAAAAAGAACGTGCTAAGCAAGCTGAATATCAACGTGATATTGAAAAGCTTACCGAGCAAAAGACTGAGCTGGCTAAGCTGGAAGGCTAACGGTTACAGACTCGTTTAAAACGCTAAAGTAACACTGAAAGGCAACCTTAGGGTTGCCTTTTTTATTGCCAATTTTAAGCAAAACGAGCTAGTAAGTCAGCTTAGCCAATATACTAACAACAGCCAATAAATTGACTTAACCTTTGTTTTAATTAAATATTTTGCCAACCATCCGTTTTTAAAGGACAATGTAACAAAATTGATAGGGGTGTTAATACTAATGAAAAACTGGCTACTACCAAGCTGCTTACTTATAGGCTTGTCCGCCTGTGGCGGCTCTGACGATTCAAGCTCACCAGACACTGGCGGTGGCGGTACAACCCCACCACCAGTAACCCAAGCCCCGGAGGTTGAGCTAGGCGAGGCTAAGACCGCCTGGAATGACAAACTGATCGCTGTTGCGGCCGAGGTTAACCTGCATGCGACCGGAGACTCAAGCTTTGAGTGGTCGCAAACCGCAGGCCCTGCTGTGTCACTGATCAATGCAGCAATAGATGGCGTAGTTGTCGACGCCTCAGCGCTTGAGGTTGATAGTCAAATAACACTGTCTTTAACTGTTACAGACAGTAGCAATCAAAGCAGCAGCGACTCGATTGAATTAAAACTCAATGACAAGATCAGTGCAGCCATGGCTAGCGGCGATGCCAGTCTAGTTACCGAGCTTACGCCGCAAATGGTAAAACGCGGTTTAAATCATATCAGCCAGTACCGCGCAGATGGACAAGCATTAGTTAAGACTATCTATCAAAATGATGCGATTGAATATGACCAAGGTCGCCACTCACAAATGATCCAGCTAGCTGGCAGTGAGCACCTTTATCCTGACAATAAAGCCTTTGCCCTTGTGACTGGCAATAAAGGCCTTACTTTTGCCGCCACTAGCGAGCAATCTGGCCAGCGCAATGCCGCCTTTGGCACTGATATTATCTCTAGCCTACAACAGGGTAACAATGCCAGTTTTGAACCAAGCTTTAAGCGGTTGTTAGCTTGGATGTTAGACCAAGATCTAAGCCAGCTTAACCAAACAAAACAAGTACGCTTATTCTTAATAAATGGCAGCAGTACCAACCGTATTAAGAGCTGGCTCACAGCCAGCTATCCTGAATGGCAAGTCGCCAGTTGTGATAATGAAACCGAACTTAGCGGCTGTTTAAGCGAAGCTCAGCTTGTCATTACAGGATCGGCAGAGCTGTTCGCAATTGACACTGTCGCCCCACTGATTGAACAGATCCAAACAGCGAAACAACCGCTGCTTTATATGCACTTACATAGTTGGAACAGTGTGCCACTGACCCAAACAGTGCTTAATCCGATGGGCTTCTCGATGCAAGGTCCCGGTGGCCCAGGAAACTACTTTGCACAAGACAAAGCAGATTGGTCTTCCGCCACCAGCATGCTAGCTGATCATAGTCCACTAGACGATGAGCTTTTGTGGTTAAGTTTATTTGACAGCGGTAATGTTGATTTTAATTTAGCTAACTGCGCAGAGACCTGTGATCCCAGTTTTAGCGAACAATACCAGCCTGCACTGCAAACAATTCGCAGTAAAGTGCGCAGTCTTGATAGCCAACATATTGATATGTTTAACAAGCAAGGTTTTGCACTCTATAAGCTAATGGTGTTAACAGGTGATAGTTACCGTCACGCCATTGAATATCCAATGGATGTTAGTAGCAGCGACAAACTACAATTCTTACAAGCCTACTTTGCTGATCATAGCGTTTACCACTACCGTGATATTAACCTGCTGCCACAGGATTTAGGTAACTTCAGTCGTACGGACTTTAGCCACATCACCGCAATCGACAAAGCCGTTTCGCTGTCGAGTAAGAAGGGCTTTCGCTCTGCAGGCGTATACGCACTACCAGGGCAAACAGTGACGGTTAGCCGCAGTGACAACAGTGAGGTACGCACTTGGGTGTTTATTAATACTCAGCGTTCAGGCTCAACCCATGAGTTTGCAGCTAACGGTTATAACCGTGCTAAGTATTTACAATCGACTCAAATCGAGGTTAAAGCAGGCGAAAGTATTAAACTCACCAGCCCATATGGCGGACCACTGCAGGTAAAGTTTGATCAAACAGATCTGGCGGTATCATTAAACTTCCAACACGTGGGTCAACACCCTTACTGGCGTGAAGGTGACGATGGCGAAAAGTTTATGCAAGCTCTTACCGCCAATCAATATGACTGGGCAGAACTAGCCACTAAGCATTTTGAGGTGCATTCACGGCTCGATAAAATGCAGCAAACGATGAGCCATGAGGCGTTGTGGAATACACCTGAAAAGATGGCAAATGCAATCATGACTCAGGTGCATAACTACCCTCACCTGCTTGCTGGCTTTAAAGGGCTTTTCATTGATGAGGTTAATGAGATAACTGATTTTGCTAACAGTAAAGGCTGGCAAATCGATACTATTGATACCGTCAAACACATGAATGCCGACCAACCAACTTGCGGCTCAGGTTGCTCAGGTAACCCCTACGATGCCAGTTGGTCATTTAGCCCTACTGGACACGGTGATATTCACGAACTCGGTCATGGATTAGAAAAAGGTCGCCTGCGCTTTGACGGCCATGAAGGTCATGCCTCAACCAATCCATACTCTTACTACACAAAGTCTCGTGCATACACAGAGTTAGGTAAGCTGCCTCAATGTCAGGGACTGAACATTGATGATGAATTTGCGGTGCTGCAAGCCAGTATGAATCAGGCCGATCCGTTCGCCTATATGCAGGCAGCAAATCTCACTAGCTGGTCAAACGGCATGGCCACCATGCTGCAGATGATGGTGGCGGCACAAAAAAATGGGTCTTTAGAGAATGGCTGGCATCTATTGGCTCGACTGCATATATTACTGCGGGAGTTTGAACGTGCTAAGGGCTCTAATGAGCTATGGTTGCAACAAAGAGCAAAGTTAGGCTTTGAGCAATTTAGTCTCGATGCAGCCAAAGCATTATCGAATAATGATTTTCTACTGATCGCTATGAGCTACTCGGCTGAACTTGATTACCGTGATCTTTACCAAATGTGGGGGCTAGCAACCACTCAAGCGGCAAAAGATCAAACCGCATCATTTGGTTTTAACATGATAGAGAAGCAGGTATACGTTTATGCACCAGGCGACTACTGCTTGAGCTTAGATCTTCAATCAGTACCTGTCGATGGTCAGCAGGCTTGGCCATTGTAGCAATTGCCACTTTAGGTTAAAGCGTAACGTTTACCAACTTAACGATGGCTCTTTTATCCACTGTATTCATTGCCGTAATGACACCGCTCATTACGGCAATTCATTTACAGCCTCGGAAATTTGCATTAGATTTATCAGAGCAGCTTTCGTTTTCTGTTAACTTGATGAGTTAATATTGAAAGCAAAACAGAGAACTAAAAATGGAGATTTATTGATGGATACCAACAAACTGTTACTGATCATCATCGCAATTTTACTGCCACCTGTGGCAGTATTTCTAAAAAGTGGCGTAGGTAAAGATCTGCTTATCAATATCATTTTGTGTCTACTTTTCTTTATCCCAGGTTTACTGCATGCACTGTGGGTCGTCACCAAGTAGCCCTTGTTTCAAAGAACAATAATAGATAACCGATTAAGCCCCATTAACTTGGGGCTTTTTGATGGTCTGTCAGCGATTTATTTAGCACCATAAATTCCATTTTGGAATACACTAAATCAATAACATTCATTTTTTTAATTAATGGTTCAGGAGTAAACTTTAGTCAGTTCTAAACAGCATTCAAAATCAGGTTCGTTATGCCCCATCGCTTCAGCGCTATCCAATCTAAACTCGGTCATCTCTTTTTACTGCTGACTCAAGTTAGCTTTTTTTGTCTATTTGCCTATAGCTGCCAGCAACTCGCCACTTGGCTGCACTCTCCGTTACCCGGTAGCGTGATAGGACTCGCCATACTGTTGCTATTACTAAGCGCTAAGATCATTCCTGAAAAAGCAGTCAATAGCGGCGCAGCATGGTTAATTGGCGATCTACTGCTGTTTTTCATTCCACCGGTAGTCGCCGTACTCAAATACGAAGATATACTTGAGCAATACGGCGTCACACTCTTAAGCTCAATGCTGGCGGCAAGCTGCTTAGTATTGCTTGGCACTGCGTTTACCGTAGATAGACTATTCAATTTTGAACGCAAGCTTAAGCTACAAAAACAACGTAGGCATCAGCAAGCACTGCGCGCGCCATTACTCGTCAGCGAGACACTTTCGGGAACGGCATCATGAACCTTACCTTGATTGCACTACTTTGTTTGCTATTAACCTTAGTGAGCTACTACGGCAGTAAAGCCCTGTACCGCCGCAAGCAACGAGTATGGTTTGCCCCAATTCTATTAGCACCTTTGGTTATTTTAGTCACAGTAGTGGTGTTAAAAATCCCCCTTGCTAGTTACTTTCAATATACCCACTGGCTAGCAGCCCTGTTAGCCCCTGCGACTATCGCCTTTGCAGTGCCGATTTACCGTGAACGCCAACTGATAAAGCAATACCCAATAACCTTGAGCGTTGGTGTGATTGTTGGTTTATTGCTTGGATTGCTTACATCTTGGATATTGATGCAACTAACCACGATGCCTGCCGAGCTCTCCAGCAGTTTAATGGTGCGGTCAGTGTCGACACCGTTTGCGATAGAAGCAACTACCGCATTTGGCGGTATACCTGAGCTGACTGCAATGCTGGTTTTGCTCACTGGCATTATGGGCATGCTAATCTGTGAGCCACTATTTAAAGTCGCTAAAATCCGCAGTGCAGTCGCTAAAGGCGTCGCTCTGGGTGCAACAGCGCACGGCTCCGGCGCCGCAAAAGCCAGCGAGCTTGGTAGGCAAGAAGGTGTGATTGCCAGTCTCACTATGATTTTTACTGGCATTGCGATGGTGATCATGGCGCCTTTCTTTGCCGCTATCATTGGATAATTTTCAGCAAAAATCATCGAGAAAAGCCACATATAATTCCGCCATTCGTTTTACCTTTCCTATCGCTCTGTAGCCCCTCTTTTTAGCTCTACAGCATGAGTTGCTCTCAAACTGCGACTAACGCATTGGTGTTTGCCATCAAATTAGGTAAAGTGTCGACTGCAATCACAAGCTTGCAGCGTTTTGGCAAAGATTCTTACGTTCAATCTACCCAAAACCAACATAAATATGCTTCTTAAAAACGAAAGCAATAATAAATATAAATAATTAAAACAATGAAAGGAAAGTTATGAGCGAGTCAAAAGATGCTTATGCAGATAACGACCTACGGGAAGTTAAACAGCTGGGGATGTGGGCCTCGATTGCCAGCTTAAGCTATATATTTTGGATTGTCGGCGGCATGGAGCTGGTCGAACGTATTGCCTATTATGGTGTTAAAGCCAGTGCAGGTCTTTACGCAAAAGCACCTGTATCTGAAGGTGGCCTTGGGATCACTTTAAGTGACTACGGTATCATTATCGGGATATGGGCGATGATGCAGACCTTTATTCCAGTATTCACAGGCGGTATTTCAGACCGGGTGGGCTACAAGGAAACAATTTTTGTCTCTACGCTGATTAAAATTTCTGGCTACTTGGTGATGGCTTTTTTCCCAAGCTTCTATGGTTTTCTTTTCGGTGCGATTTTGCTCGCTGCGGGCACCGGGGTGTTTAAACCCGGTATTCAAGGCACACTCGTACTTTCTACTGGGCGGCAAAACACATCGATGGCTTGGGGTATATTTTACCAAGTAGTTAACATTGGTGGTTTCTTAGGACCACTGGTTGCTGTGCATATGCGTCAGCTTTCGTGGGATAACGTGTTCTATGCTTGTGCGGCGATTATCTCACTCAACTTCCTATTCTTGCTGGCTTATAAAGAGCCTGGTAAAGAGGAACGTTTGGAGCGTAACCGCAAAGTAAAATCCGGTGAAATTAAGCAAGTTGCATTATGGCGCGATGCGTTGCATGAACTTAAAAAGCCTGTAGTTATCTATTACATGTTGGTATTCGCCGGTTTCTGGTTCCTGTTCAACTCACTGTTTGATGTTCTACCTATTCATATTGCTGAATGGGTCGATACCAGCGTGATTGTTACCTCACTGTTTGGTCCAGAAGGCACCTCAAATGGCTTCTTCCAGTTCTGGTTGGGACTCGACAATACCGGTACTAAGGTGATGCCAGAAGGCATGCTTAACCTTAACGCGGGTATGATCATGACTACCTGTTTCTTAGTGGCGGCATTAACGGCCAAGTACCGTATTACCACAGCTATGTTAGGTGGTTGCTTACTGAGTATTTTTGCCTTTGTACTGATTGGTGCCACTAACGCAGCTTGGATGATCGTACTGGCCATCGCCATGTTCTCTTTCGGCGAAATGATGATTAGCCCAAAGAAGAACGAATTCATGGGTAACATCGCTCCTGAAGGTAAAAAGGCCATGTATCTTGGTTTTGTTATGCTTCCTCAGGGCATTGGCTGGACACTTGAAGGTTTCTTTGGTCCTAAACTGTATGAGATGTATGCTTCAAAAGAGATCTTCTCTCTAGAAGCATTAGCAGAACGCGGTATGAGTGCCACTGAAATTAGTGCCATTCCTCAAGGTGAAGCCTTTACCACTTTGGTGGCTTTCACAGGCGAGCCTGCGCAAGAGCTAACGACCTTACTGTATAACACCCATAATATTGGTATGGCTTGGTACATTATTGCGGCAATCGGTACGATTTCTGCAGTAGGTATTTATCTATATGGTAAGTGGCTGTACAAACTACAACAGAGTTAAGCTGAGCTCGCTTATGTGAACTTACTTATATGAACTCTGTTTAAAACTAAAAAAGCTGACATGAATGTCAGCTTTTTTGTTTTCAGCACCAGTAGGAAAACTTAGGCAGCTTTTAGCGATGGCGTCGCTTCTGTCACGACAGGGGTACTTGCTGCAAAGCGTACTTTGCCAACAGGTAAAATAACTCGGCCATACTCAGCGTTAAGTACTTGTGCCATGGCAAAGTAAATAGCACTTAAGCCACAGAAAATACCTTCAAAGCCAGCAATGGTGCCAATCAGTTCGCTGCCAGTAAAGTCACGTGCAGCCAACAGGAAAAACAGTATGGTTAATGAGCCAAATACGATCTGCTTGGCCAGTGGGTAGCGCATTGAGCCGATAAACATAAAGCCAGTGAACATGCCCCATAACGCTAAATACCAGCCCATAAAGCTTGCAGGACTTGCTGCTAAGCCCATTTTTGGCATGACAATAAGCGCAACTAGTGTTAACCAGAACAAACCGTAAGAGGTAAACGCTGTCGTACCGAAGGTATCGCCACGTTTGAAACACATCATGCCCACTAATACTTGTCCAATACCGCCATAAAATATGCCCATCGCTAAAATCATCGAGTCGATAGGGAAAAAGCCAGCGTTATGGATATTAAGCAAAACGGTAGTCATACCGAAACCCATTAAGCCAAGCGGCGCTGGATTTGCTAAAGAATTGGTGTGCTGTGTAGACATTGAGTTCCCCTACAGGAATTGGCCAATCAAATAGGTAGCGGTTGTAGTTAACCGCACTAGATTAACGATGGTTAATCTTAGCGCCGCGGATTTTAGAGTAACCAATAACGCCAATCAATCATTCTCAATGCTACTCAAATATGCACTCCTAAACATAATTATCCACATTTAATATTAATATTCATAAACTTAAGGCTAATCATTGCTAAAGCCTCAAACGAAGAAAGGCCACCAAGAGCAACGTCACAATTCCCGCAACAAAGTGACCACTGTCACACGCATACAGAATTAGCACTTTAGCAAAAGATGTTATTCGTTATTTATAAAGGTCAAATATTGCGCTGGCTCACAAAGTTGTACATCAGACACCATTCGAGCTAAAAGATGATTTGTATCAAAAAAAAGGGGAGCCCAAAGGCTCCCAAGAGGTTCAATGACTATGAGAAGCAGGGATCTCATAGTAGGTGATGCTTTTATAATTTTAAGTTAGTGGGCGCCTCCCATATGCATAAGGTCAATGCCATAGGTCTTACCTTCAGCGTGACAAGTAGCACAAGATTCAACAGGTAGATTAGCCGTCGATGAAGGATCACCATCAACTACTGCGCCGTTACTCTTAAAGTGAGCCATCGCCGCTGCATCTGAGTGAGCATGACAAGTACGACAAGCTTCTGCTGTTGGACTAATGAATGTTGTTGCCGCGCTATCAACTGCAATAGCTCGTTTACCTGAAGCTAAACCGCCATCAGCAGCAAACAGTTCAACACCATCCTTGTGACAAGCAGAACATTTAGTTGCTACCGCCGGATACCCTTTAGTTTCCATATTTGAGTCAATATGAATCGCAGGGAAACCACGGTTGTCATCCCAAAGTCCTGAATGGAAACGGTGAGCGACTGCAAACAAGTCACGAGTATTGTAGTTCAGACCTTCAATTGGCTTGAAGATAGGATTGCCGTCAGCATCGACTTCATCAGTCTTATACTCAGGCTGTACATGGTAAGAACCGCCCCAAGTATCATTATGACAGCCAACACATTGGTCAAAACGCTCGTTGCCGTAATGCTTAGCGATACCTAGCGAGGTGTGGCAAGTATTACATTTAGCTTCGTCAGCGGTCACGCGTTCAGGGTCACTGAAACGAGAAATGTTAGCATCACTGCCGTCAGTATTAGCTAAGTTCCAGTATGCAGGAGCCATGGTAATAGCAACGTAACCAACATCATATTGTGCTTCGCCGCTTGCGTCTAAGCACTCAATCATCACGCCTTTAGCGTCAGTACACACTGAGAAGCGTGGT
Organism: Shewanella sp. 10N.286.54.B9; assembly: GCF_041468565.1. Lineage (NCBI taxonomy): Bacteria > Pseudomonadati > Pseudomonadota > Gammaproteobacteria > Alteromonadales > Shewanellaceae > Shewanella > Shewanella sp. 10N.286.54.B9. The sequence continues at coordinate 106,814 of NZ_JBFRIY010000024.1, read as the reverse complement.
GTAATGGCAATGCTCTTACCATCTAGATCATAGTTATCTAACTGAGTAACGACTAGCTTGCCACCCGCGGCAACTGCGCCGCTTAAATTAACTGATGCACTACCGAAATACGTACCATCGGCTGTCACATAGCCAGTCTTCATTTCGTCATACTTAGTGAAGCCTGTGAACTCAAAGCCATCGGCGACTGGCGCACCATCAATCTTAACGTCAAATGTCACTACGATTTCATCATGCACTTCGTCATGTGCAGGAGTAACGGTACCATCCCAGCTTGTTTCCTCTGGAATTGTGATTGTTTGCGCATCTTCGGTGTAGCTGACACTTGATACAGATATCTCGATAGAATCTGTTGCCATCGCCCGCACGCCAACATTATGCGCTTGCATCGGACTTAAGCTTCCCGCGCTATGACAACCAGAACAGGCCGCATCACTTTCAGGTACGATACCTAAGTGACCCTCACCCGTTTCAAAGTTAACTTCAGTGTGGCAAGAGACACAAGCTTCAGCATAGACATTATCGTTCCACTGAGTGCCATTGTCATGACAAGTGGTACATTCGTTGAGCTCTGATGGGAAACCAATTTCACCAAACTCATCTTTAGCTTCGCCTGTAAGATCAAGATGATGACCGGCGTGCAATGTATGGATCATTGCATTCCAGTTTGCATTCCAACCTTTTTCAGGGTCTGCTTCACCACCCGCATAAGCAGGGTTATGACACGCAACACAGTTTTCCACTTTTTGATAGTTATGGTGCGCACCAATGTTAGCAATGCGAATATCGGTGACTGCGTAACCGCCTAGTTGACTGTGACACTTGATACAAGCTGCATTAGAAACAGAGTCTTTTTGCGAAATCGCTAACTCACCCGTCGCCGGAATAAAATCGACTGGGGTTGACAGTAACTTATCTGAAATCCCAGTTCCGGTGCTATCAACAACATCGTAAGTACGAACCATGACTCGGAATAGGTCATTAGCATCACCGTCAGCAAGTACTACAGGAGCATTTCCATCATGCTCCCAAGTTCCCATATAGGTACCTGGGTTAGCTTCATCTTCAACTAAAGTACACGCATCAACTTCTGCGCCGCCGCGAGCAGTCGCCTTACCTGTTGGGGTACAGTACATGCTTGAGCCAAATTCATTAGCTAGTGCATTGTTTTCCCATAATATAGGAGCGCCAGTATCGGTAGAGTTTGCCGCTTGATTCATCACATACAGAGCAACTTTTTCTAGACCGGTAAATGGTTTTGGCTCCCCCTTACTATCTTTGCCTGTAACTGTAAATTTAATGGAAAAATCATCACTTCCCACCACCACGATATCAGCTGGAGCCAATGTAAGTACAAAGTCAGCAGCACTGGTAACCGTATCGACAGTAATGCCTGCCGGAGTACCAGGTGTACCAGGAATGCCTGGTTCACCCGGCGCACCATCTTTGCCATCGTCACCATCACTACAACCCGTTAAGCCAATAGCTGTGATTAATGCCATTGCTAATAAAGACTTCTTATGTGTTCTCATCATCTCATCCCTTTATAGGTATTATTTTTCTGCTAGTGCAGTAAATTGAATATAGAAGAATGCGAAAGATGTGAAACGTTTTTGTTTACAGCTTGTGACTGAAATTTAAAGATTCAGTTAGTGAAATTCCAATTACTGAAATTGGCAATATCACTAACTGAAATTGATGAGGGTAATGTGCAATAAATGGCTAGTGAGAGTGGAGTAAATCTGCAACTATTTGGATAAGAATTTCTCTTTGACCTATCGTGTAACGGCGGTTTCTGGCCTCTTTCTCTACAATGAAGTATTGGGGTGACAACATGTCACCGTGCAATAGACTCACTTGTTCTTTAGGCAGAGGTTCGGTTCTCAGAGTGGGGATACTATTACAAACACCGGCCTCTACCGCGGGTAAAAACGCGATACTTCCCATGGTCATCAGGTGGCAGAACCATGCCTCTCGACTGCCGACTTTATCGACACTCTTAAGCTCGATTCTAGCATTGCGGCAGTACATTTCTAGCGGATCAATCTTATCATTAAACCCCTTACTTTCGAGGTATAAGAATGGTTGCTGAGCTATCTGTTCTAAAGTGATATTAGGCATGTGTTGCCAAATAGGATGCTGCACTCTCGCAGCAAGATGCACACTATCGAGCGTTCCCAGTAGCTCACACTCCAACTCCGAGGCATTTGATGTGTCAAAGCCGATACCAAAATCCAGCTCACCATTATGGATCTGCTCTGCAGTAGTACTATCCCAGCAGTGTAAGCGGATTTTCCCCATCGCCTCTTGCTCTGCATGTTCACTAATTGCCACTGCTAAGCTACTCATGATGCTCTGAGTAACTGCGATATTGAGTGACGGTATTTGAGCTATTTCATCTTCGTCAAAAGCGACTTGTTCGAGATGGTTAACAGCTCGGTAAAAACTGCAGATAGGTTCATATAAAGCCTCGGCTAAAGGGGTGGGCTTTAGCCCCTGCTGGCGGCGATAAAAAAGCTCATCGTTAAACGTAATACGCAGTTGAGTTAAGCAGCGACTCACTTTAGGGGCCGATACTTGCAGCGCAGTTGCTGTCGAATTTGCATGACCATTCTCATACAAAGTCTTAAACACGATAAGGCAGAAAATATCTAACTCAGAGAGCTTTTTTAGCGAGTCATTTAACATGATGTATAACGTCTAATTGAATACTTAGTTATAGGTATAGCATAGCGATAGGCGGGAAAGCGTGCTCCACGCTGTTGCTGACAAGTTAAAGTTCAATAACTTGGCTTAGGTCACAGCGCGAAAAAACAGCAGATATAAATATGAAGTAAAACAGCACTAGATAGTTAAACTAGTTCACTAGTCAATGACTAGTACACAACCACAAAGCAGTAAGCGAATTACGGCGTGATCAACTTAAGATTATATTGAAATAACCAAGCAGCCCATTTCCATCAGTCATCACTGACTCATAGCAAAAGGAATAACTCAACAGTCGATCTCTGTGGTTGAGAGTGTTCGGCTTTGACCTACTAATAGTTGCGGCTCAAGCACTATTTCACCAACAGAAATACGATGCAGCCCAATAACGGGGTTGCGAAAGCGTCCAAACATACGTTTTATTTGATGATATCGACCTTCCATTAACGTTACCAAAGCAGTATGACTATCAATAATTTCGAGCTTGGCTGGTAAGGTGGTGATGTCTTCAAACTCAAAGTACATCCCGTCATGAAACGCTTTTATATAGCTTTCATCTATGGGATTTTTCAGTTTTACTCGGTAAATTTTCGCCACCTTATGTTCTGGCGACATTAACCGCTTTGACCAACGGCCATCATTGGTTAGCAGCAGTAAGCCTGAAGTATTGAGATCTAACCGGCCGACAATATGTAACTGATGTTTGCCGGGGTGGCTTAGTAACTCGATTACCGTTTTATGCTTATCATCGACGGTTGCACTCACCACTCCTACAGGCTTATGCAGCATCAGGTAGCTTGGTTCATTTGCTTGCAGCACTTCGCCTTCTAGCGTGATATGGCAAAACTCATCAACAATCTGATCGATATCTCTGGCTATCTCACCATCTACTTTAACTAGCCCTTTAGCCAGTAGCACTCTGACATGCTTGCGGTTAATCCCTTTGGTTGCACTAATAAATCTATCTAATCGTGCGCGTTTAGATTGCATAATATTATCCGTTTAACGGCACAATTTTATAAGCACAACGCCTGGCACCTTCGATAATATGCTCCTCTCGGCTAATACTGGCATCTTGTGCTAATAGTCCTTGAAACAGTTGTAACTCAGAGCGGCAAAAGTTAAGGCATGAAGACGCGGCTGCGCAAATGGGGCAATGATTTTCGAGTAGCCAATAGACACCGCCTGTGCTTTCGACACTGGCCATATAACCCTCTTCTGTGCGCAGTTTAGCAAGTGCGGCTAACTTGGTGGGTAGGTCTTTAGCATCAGCTAAGGCTGCTTGATAAAGCTTAAAAGAGGCATCTTCTCTATGGGCGATAAGTTGCTCTAAACCCTGATCGCCAAAAATCGTTTTTACAGAGTCAATCAACTGCACGGTGAGCTCTTCGTGGCGATCGGAAAAGTGGCTATTGCTCTTACTGGTCAATGACCAATAGCGAGTGGGTCTTCCTCGAGTCGCTTTACGGTCTTCAAAGATCAGATCATTGCTCTGCTCTAATGATTGTAGGTGCTGCCGTACACCCATGGTGGTCAGCCCTAATTCTGTTGCTATCACCTTGGCGGTCAGTTCGCCTTGCGTCTTCAACATCTGCAATATTTTGTCGCTGGTTTTCATAGTTTCCCCTTAACGCTTAGTGCACATTATTACCCAACCAGCTTTTAAGTAAACTTTTTTCTTTACTTTATTATGTAAAGATATTACTTTACATAAAACTTAATAAACAAAAAGGTTTACTTAAATGGAATTAGTTATTGTTAGCGGAAGTCAAAGAAAGGACTCGCAAAGCGCCAAAGTTGCTCAATACTTAATGCAACAGATCCAGCCGAGTCATACAGTGAAACACATTGAACTTTGCCAATATCAACTGCCTTTTTGGGACGGCGATCCCGAGAGTAAAACAACCGATGGCAGTCGCTGGCCGTTTATCTCACAACAGGTAAAACGTGCAGATGCACTAATACTGATCACCCCTGAGTGGGGCGGGATGGCATCGCCTCTCATTAAGAATTTTTTGTTGATGTGTGATAACCAAGAGACGGCACATAAACCTGCATTGCTGGTGTCGGTAGTCAGCGGCATTAGTGGCGCATACCCAATAGCAGAATTGAGAATGAATGCGCTAAAGAACAATAAGTTGGTTGCAACACCTGATCACCTCATTATTCGCAATGTCGAGCAGGTATTAAATGCTGAACATGCCGTTGATGAGCGCGATAAGCACTTGCGTGAACGCATTAATTACAGCTTGCACATGTTAGCGCAATATAGCGATGCCTTAGCGCAGATCCGTATTAACCACCAAGCAACTCCCTACCCTAAACAGCAAGAGTACAGCTACGGCATGTAGCCTTATAGCAATATTAATCAGCAGCAAGGAGCACATTATGATGCACTTAGAACATTTAAATTTAGTGGTAAAAGATATTCCAACCGCATTGGCCTTTTATCAAGCCATCTTTCCTCACTGGAAAACCCGTGGCGGTGGCGTCAGTCAGTGGCATGGAGTGGATCGAAACTGGGTTCACTTTGGCGATGACTACCAATATTTGACCTTTAACGATGATGGTGTTGGCAACAACCGCGACCTAACTGGCCACCAAGTAGGCCTGGCCCACTTTGCCTTTGTGGTGGATGATCTTGATGGCGTTATCGCACGACTAGCCGCGATAGGCCATCCCGTCGATAAAGATGGCGCAGAAGATCCCTATCGCCGCAATGCCTATTACATTGACCCGGATGGTTATGAAGTTGAATTTGTACAGTACCTTAGTGATGTGCCTAGTGAGCGAAATCGCTACTGATAATTAAAGCAGCCAGAAATCACAGTGAGCCTGATCAACTCATTTTTCTGACCCATGAACTAGGTGCAACTCGCAGGATCCTGTGCAGTACTGCCCATGGCCAGCTCGGCACAAAACTATTAGCTTTTTCGGCCTCTATCGCTTTAACCATGGCGCGACAACCAACGTCGGTGTCGACGATAAAAGGCACCTTCTCGACATGGTCGTTGATTTCGCTACGGATAAACCCAGGGTGAATACAGCTGACACTAATTGGTGTGTGCATCACATCAATACGGATCCCTTCAGTCAATGAAGTCACCGCAGCTTTAGTCGCCGCATAGACAGTCATTGCCCGTCTAAAACCGCGCACAGCACTCACCGAAGAGATAGTCACCAAATGACCTGCGTTCTGCGCTCTAAAAATCTGCATCGCGGCTTCAGCTTGAGCGATTAATGCAACAAAATTGGTCTCGGCGGTTTGCTTGTTTGCCTCAAAGTGACCTGTGCCAATAGAGGCTCCTTTACCCATACCAGCATTAATGATAATCCTATCGATACTACCCAGCTCTTTGTTAAAGGCACCAAACACTTCGAATACTTGTTGGTGATTGGTGACATCCAGAGGTTTTATCGAGATTTTGATAGATGGGTTAATCGTTTCAAGCTCTATTTTCAAGGCTTCTAGCCTGTCCATTCGACGGGCACACAATGCCAAATTTCGGCCTTTATGGGCGAACTCTAACGCCATTCCTCGGCCAAGACCTGAACTGGCCCCGGTGATCAAAATTGTTTTTCTGGTTGTCATTTGATTCTGCTAGTAACTGTAATTTAACGCTAAGCTACTGTTGAATGCACAGAATGTAAACAGCTGTTTGAAGCTTAAATTGTGGCAAAGTGGCTCCTAAAAGATATCTTAAGCAAGCCAAATTGCAGCTGCAAACAACGAAGCATAGAATAGAAAACCAACGATGAAAGCGCTATTAAACGGATCCCTTTTCTGCACTTTTCGACGTTGAAAAAAGCTGGTTGGTGCTAAGGGGTAGCTGGTTTTACCAAAGGTGAAAATACGGATCACTACGGCGCCAGTGAAATACAAGATAAACGAAAGCACTAAGTCCCACACCACCCAAAACGCAAGTTCCATTGCAAATACAAACATCGCCTCTCCTTAGCTTCACAGATACTGGTTGAGGCTAAATTGATTAACTGCAGCTGCAGTTCCGTTGAAGAGCATGTGTTTACTAGCTCGGTGCCATGTGAAACAGAAAAACGCCAAAAGCACTAAAAAAGGTCACTCCGATAAATAACATCGTAGCTAACGTCTTCGATTGCGACACTGATTTTATTAGCGCAAATTCAGTCTGCATTTCCAGTAGGTCATTGAGCTCAAAACCGGCAGGTTTAGCTGTCGGTTGCTCTACTTTTACTATGTCAGTTATTGGCATATCACTACTCCTTGATGACCACAAAATGTTACCTAACCACCATGTTAATGTCAGGTTAAAGTTAATTAACATTACATTTACTCATTTATTTATTTTGAAATTATTTGAATGAGTGAAAAGGATGCATAGTTGATACGAAGGAATTCAGCGATTTACCGTAATTAGATTGAAAGGCGCTTACCAGAGTGGCTTTAAGTGCTATTTGATATTAGCTAAGCCGTGTGTTTACTGAGCTTTCGACTACAGTTGTTCGAAATGGAGTGAAAGGTAAATGGAGTATTTCACTATGATCTCGTACCACCATACATTAGCGCTAGTCGACAATAATTCAGTCGCCCAATTTGCCTTAAACAAAGCGCTGCAACTTGCCTGTAAAACCAAAGCTAAGGTCACCGCCTTAAAAGTGGAAAAGCCCTATAACAACTTCCTCAACCGCTTAGGTCTAATCCCCGATAATGCGCTCGATCCAATGCTGTTCGTCAATAAACTAATCAGTAAGTATCAACGCCTAGGTGTCGAAGTAGAGGTTAAGCAAATTAAAAACACCAAAGACCACATTGCAATTCTCAATGAGACCAATGCCAGCGACTATGATTTAGTGGTGATGAATAATCAGCACCACAACACTATAGTCAGTGAATTTGTGCCCAGTTGCGAGGACCACCTGCTGCGAGAAAGCAACCTACCGATATTAATCGTCGGTAATAAATCATGGCAAAGGCAAGGACACATTTTAACCGCACTAGAAACAGCCGAATCTAATATTGCCCATAGGGAGCTTAACCAAGATCTGCTTGAAGATAGCCAGCAACTTGCAAGCCTGCTGGAAAATGACATCCATCTGCTAAATTGTTACCAGCTGGAAAACTGGAGCATGTCCATCAAACGTGAGGCGAACTTCATTAGCGATGAACAGCAAAGAGATCAGTATTGGGGGCATTTGGTTGACTCAGCAAGAGCCTATCAATTAGAGAGTGACCATCTACATCTTGAGCAGGGGCTTCCCGATCACATCATTCCCGTCATCGCTAGTCGGTGTAATGCCAATTTGCTCGTGATTGGCGCAGGTGAACATCACGGCTTTATCAGCGATTTAAAAGGTCACACTTCTTCGGTAATCATCGATCAATTAAAGTGTGACATTTTAGCGATAAAACCCGTCAGCCACTAAATGAGTTAACTTCTGATTCACCACAGACATTACCCACACATAGGCGCAACTATCGACTAGTCAGCGTCTCTTTCACTTTGATTTTCTGCAACTATTGCAGATCCAGCTTGTGCCCAAAAATCGACCCTAAACTGGGTATCAGCTGACATTAACTCAACTTTATGCCAATACTGTGGTGGCGAGATAGCGGTTTGCCCGACTTCAATAATGAGCTCTTTTTCAACCTCAGCTCGCCTATCTTTAAAGCCGTAAAACTTGAGCTTGCCTTGCAGTACATGGATCTGCCCATATACACCCGCTTTAGTGTTATGTAGGTGCAGGAACATCTTCGGCACAGTGTCCTTATCAAATATCGGCGTTGATTTATAATTAACAAAATCTTTCGGTATCGTTGCCATAGTCTGTTTTAATCCCTTTATCATTATCACGCTTTGCTTCAATATAGCGCGATTAAGCCTGAGTTAATCAACTATATGCAAACTTAGGGCAATTGCTAGCAGAGCTAGCACCCAAGTATCAAATGAATGAGCCCCAATGAATTCTGAATACAGCTACACCACACAGTACACCTTAGATAAAAGTCACTTTAGCGAGTGCTTTGATGAATCAGTCATTATTGATACATCGATACGTGCATATCGAAAGGCGATCATCTTTACCCTTATTGGTGTGCTATTACTCCTAACAGGTATCAATGCTTATGCCTCTTGGTTTTTAATCGCTTTAGGGGTTTTAGAGGCGCTCAACATTCGTTATAAAAAGCCATGGTGGCTACTGCGCCAAATGATGAGTAAGGCGGCCAATAACGAAGTGACATTAACCATTGATACCAAAGGGATCTCTAATGATTCTTTCTATGTCAAAGGCACTATCCTTTGGCAAGATATTGTTTCAATCAAAGAGACTGAGCAAGGCTTTTTACTCAATCAAAGCAAAACCGTCAGCTACCTTTCCAAGCGTAGTTTAGATGACGAAGCCATTGCATTTGTCGTTAGCAAAAGTAGCCGCGAAGCGTGAGCAAGCTCATATTAATACAACTCAGCTTAAAAAATAATGTTCAGCTAAATTGCACTGTTTGATGAGTATTAGCATGCTGAATAAAGGCAAATCCTTAGCCAAAACGCTTGATTAAAAAACTGACATATTTTTTAACCTAACCACTCAATAATGAGTAAACTTTAGCTTATTCAGCAGCCTAAGATTTTTATCTGCAAGTGAATTTGCCAGGCCCGATAGAATCACAGTTGCAATGGCGTAAATGAGAGCCTTTGGTTGAACACTTTGTGACCTGTATCACTTTGCAACAAATCAACTTTAACCCCATGCTGCCATTAGCAAATAGTGATACTCTATATTCTCATTTGTTAATTTTGTAATCATAAGTCGATATCAATATATGCATTATTTATTGGCGCTAATCTTAAGTATTAGCTTCTTAACAACCACAGCCCATGCTAGCAACAGTAGTGAAGGCTGCGATAACAACAGCGACTGCATTGAAGTGGGTCGTTGGGATATTGGTATTGCTCTTGGCTATGGTGAGAAGTCTAATCCTCTTAAAGATTTTGATGATATTCCTCTTTACGCCATTCCTACCATTGCTTACTACGGTGATCAGTGGTTTTTTGATAATGGGAATATTGGTTACACTCTGACAGAGGGTGAGAACTATACGATCAATTTAGTCGGCACCTTTAGTACAGATCGTGCTTTCTTTTATCGTTGGGATCCCTCTAATATTTTTCTGCTAAAGGGAAATAGTGTCGAACGCGCAACGACCAGAGGTCCGACTATAATGGCCGCTAGTAGCGAGCCAGAAATCGACACCAGCGAGCTAGCAAACAGAAACTTTACCTATCTTGGCGGAGCAGAAGCTTTTCTTTACACAAGGTTTGGTATAGTTAAAGCGTCTGTTGCACATGATCTTTTTAATGTGCACAACGGAACAGAAGCTCAGCTAAAATGGTTGTACAATATTCCGCTAGACAGCTGGAATTTTGAGTTTGCAGCAGTGTTAGACTGGAAGAGCGAACAAGTCGTTGACTATTACTATGGTATCAGGGCGAGTGAAAGCCCTTATTGGAGCGAGAAGTATCAAGCGGAGTCAGCTTTGAATCAAAGTATCGAATTTACAGGACAATATGTGTTAACTGAGAATTGGAATTTACTGCTTGTTGCCCGCTATACCGACATTGCCGATGCAATTGTTGATAGTCCTCTAGTCGAGAAAGATTACACAACTACCTATTTTGTAGGCGCAGCATACAGGTTTTAATATCAGTGCTATCGCTAACTAAAAAATTATTTCTCTGTTTTATTTTCTGCTCAGTATTGAGCGGCTACGCTGTCGCTGATGAAGATGAAGAAGAACCATTGGCAGCAAGCCTAAGCCTATCTCCCGAGATTTGTATCACCAGTGCAGATGAAGAAACCTGCAATACTGAAGTTGTACTTGGGTGGGAATTGTTGCACGACCGCCCCATTTGTATCCTTTCTGATTACAAAGAACTAAAGAAATGGTGCAACAGTTCACCAGATGTTAACTCTTTAGCGGTAAATATCAGTGCAAACAAAGATATTCAGTTTGTCATGATAGACAAAGATACCCACGAGACGCTTGCGGGTGTAAAATTAAAAGTTACTCAAGCTTCGTCGCCTCAGGTTAGGCGTCGCTACCGCAACCCATGGAGTTTATTCTAATGACCAACTCTCAATCTACGCATAGAGTCCTACTCGTAGAAGATGATATTCGTCTGGCCAACTTGATCGTAGATTACTTAAAATCGCATGGAATGCACGTCGAAGTCGAACGTCGCGGAGATACTGTCTTAACCCGTCTTATCAACTATAAACCTGACATTATCCTGTTAGATATAATGCTGCCAGGCATGGATGGCTTAACACTTTGTGAGAAGCTTCCAGACTACTTTGCAGGCCCAATCTTATTGATGAGCGCATTAGGTTCAAACGAAGACCAAATAAAAGGCCTAGAACTAGGTGCAGATGACTACGTGGTCAAACCGGTCGATCCAGCGCTATTAGTTGCCAGAATTAATAACTTGCTGCGTCGTCAAGCTAAGCCACCTCAAGTTGAATCTCACTGCTTAAGCTTTGGTAAACTAAGTATCGATCCACACACTCAAGCCATTCGCTTAGGCGAGACTGAAGTTGATCTTACTAGTCATGAGTTTGAACTGTTATGGTTACTCGCTTCTCAAGCTGGTCAAGTGATGAGCCGCCAGTATATCTATCAGTACTTGCTAAATATCGACTTTGACGGTAAAGATAGAAAGATAGATGTGCGTATTTCGCGCTTGAGAAAGAAACTGGGTGACAACATCGAAACACCTTTTAGGATTAAAACGGTTTGGGGACAGGGATATCTATTCGCACCGGAAGCATGGAATAACTAACTTTCAAGTTAGCCACAAATGAAGCGTCTATTTTTAAGTTTATATCTATTATTAAGCCTAGGCTTTCTGGGTATAGGTTGGACGCTCGATAGTCTTTGGAAAAAGAATGTCGATCAAGAAGGTGCGCTAGACGCACCTTTAGTGGCTTTAGCGCAGGTGTTAAGCAAGCTGCCACACTCTGAGCGACATGAGATGCTCAAAAGCATCAATAACAATCCCAAATTCCCGCTAGCATTACTCGATGCCGATCAAGTTGCATTCTCAGAAGATCAAATGGTGCAAAATGATGCCGTGATCGCCACCCCCTATGATATCAACCATGAGTTACAATTTATAGCGGTAGGCGATCATATCCTAATGGCGGGGCCAATAGAGCTCGACCCCGACGCTAGTTTACGGGGCCTTTATAATATCTTCTTTTACTTGTCCCTAGCTTTTGTCGCCCTAATCTGGGTTTGGCCGCTGTCGAAAGATTTGAAAACCCTGCGTAATGCAACCAAGGAGTTTGGCCAAGCAAAGTGGAATACCCGCATTAAGCTGACTAAACGCTCTCAAGTATTACCACTAGCCACCACGTTTAATGATATGGCGGCCCACATCAGTGCGTTGATTGAAAACCAAAAGCATCTATCGAATGCTGTATCTCATGAAATACGAACACCGCTTGCTCGTCTTAAGTTTGCCCTAGCATTGATCCCACAATATTGTCTGCCGGAATCAGATCCCCAGCGCCGGCAAGCCTTTCTCGATGAGATGCAGCTCGATATCAAGGAGATGGAGAACTTACTGCAAGAGCTGCTTACCTACGCAAGCTTAGAGACCCAAAGAGAGGGGCTACAGTTTGAGCGTTGTGAATTAAACAGCCTTGCGAAACAAACCATTAGCCGCTTACAGACACATCATTCAACAACGATAGAGCTGATTGAAACAGAAACAGCCGCGCAAATTATGGCTGAACCGTCTTTGATTGAGCGAGCATTGCAGAACCTAATTACCAATGCCCAGCGCTTTTGCGTTGACAAAATAACAGTGGAAATAAGTGTTGAAGGTGAACAAGTTTTATTATCTGTGACTGATGATGGCGAAGGGATATTAGCGCAGGATCAGCTCAAAATTTTTGAACCCTTTTACCGCAGTGAAACCAGCACAAATGGCAATAAAGGTCATGGATTGGGGTTAGCGATTATCAAGCGAATCATGGATCGACATCAGGGGAAAGTTACGCTAAAAAGTCAGCCAGGTTTCACCCAATTCACGCTTATTTGGCACAAAAGATAGCACTACAATAAACGTAACAGGTAATCCATTAATCTAGTTTAAAATCCTTTGAGTCGAGTGACTCTTCTGGCAGTTCCTGAAAATCTAAACTCGGATTTACCTTCGCTCTTTCTTCAACCAATTGTGCCTTTCTCGCTTTTAACATTGCAAGTTGGCGGCGACGCTTACGTTGCTTACATAACCTAATAACATCAAATTTTTGCGCATCAGAAAACTCGAGCCACTTAAACCGTTCGTCTCGATTACGTAAACATCCTTTACAATATCCCCTCGCATCGCTTTGGCAAACACCAATGCAGGGACTGGGGATTTCAAAAAACTCTAACTGTTCCATACCCTAAACATATACTATGTAAGGATTAATACCAATTGCATTGGAAAAATTGCCACTGCCAATCTAACTAAAATGGCTATACTTAACCTTTAACCTAATACAGTCATCGCGCTAAGTGATTCAAAGTTGTAGGCTAGTAAGACAAAGGCGTTGCCACCTAAAATAAGAGGTTCGAGCATGAACAAACTAAAACGTATTCTATTCACCTGCGCAATATCAATACCGCTATTAGCCCAGCTTGGATGCAGCTCAACACCCAAAAATGATTATGATCTTAACTATAACTTTGCTCCGCTAAAGAGTTTTAGCCAAATTAACCCAGCACAAACGACGGATCCTCTAAGCGCCGCCAGAATACAGCAATCGATTGCAACAGCTCTTACAACTCAGGGCTTTGTTCAACAAGATGATAAGGCAGACTTCTTAGTCACTTATGGATTTAGGGTTGATGATAAGCCGAAGGATTCCGGTTTTTCTATTGGCCTAGGCGCGGGCTCATGGGGCAGTTCAAGTGGCGGCAGTATCGGTACCAGCGTTGATGTACCTGTAGGCAGTGATACGGCTAAAATTCAAACTATCCAAATTGATATTCTCGACCCACAGACAAAGCAGCTTATTTGGCGAGGTAGCGACAAATTCAGCTTCGATGATGGCGGTGAAAAAAAAGCCCAAGAGACCAATGCCACAGTTAGCAAAATTTTGGCGCAATTCCCCCCCAAGAAAGAGCAGTAATACCAATCAGTATAAAGATTTGATCGCTCAGCGAGAGTTTAGCGGTTTTGAGGAAAGTTAATGAGTGAAGGCCATAGTTGCTCTACGTTCAAGTTCATTAACGCAG
>NZ_JBFRIY010000024.1:0-92068 GCF_041468565.1 Shewanella sp. 10N.286.54.B9 | reverse complement strand
CGCCTGTAGGAGTGTTTTTGGCTTACTACTTCTGCGTTGAACAAACTTATAAGGGAACAACCATTATGTTATTTATCCGCCTTGAATTAGCGTGCCAAAAACGCTCTGAGTAGATCAACTTCTTATACTGATTGGTATAATCAGCCATTAAAAAAGGACGCCTAAGCGTCCTTTTTTCTATCTCAATAGAGATTAATGCGCGTGTGCAGCACTTGCTTCTGCAGCAGCATCAGTTTTTTCAATATCTAATAGCTCAACTTCAAATACCAACGTTGAGTTAGCAGGAATAGTTGCCGAGTCGCGATCGCCATATGCTAAGTTAGCAGGGATCACGAACTTAAACTTAGAACCCACAGACATGAGCTGTACGCCTTCAGTCCAACCAGGTATAACGCGGTTAAGAGGGAAAGTTGCTGGCTCACCACGTGCCACTGAGCTATCGAACTCAGTACCGTCAATTAGTGTACCAACATAATGAACTTTAACAGTGTCAGCAGCAACAGGCTTCTCACCAGTACCTTCTGTCAATACTTCATACTGTAGGCCAGACTCAGTTGTCGTCACGCCTTCTTTAGCTTTGTTTGTTTCCAAATAAGCTACGCTTTCCGCTAAGCTCTTCTCTGCAAGGATTGCAGCTTGTGCTTGGCGCTTCTCATTTAGCTTTTCATCAAGGCTCTGCAATACAGTCTGCATCTCTTCTTGAGTCAGCTTAAGCTCGCTGTTCAGGCCTTCGCTGAAACCTGTCACGATAAGGTCTCTATCAACCGCTAGCCCTAACTCTTCTTGCTCCTTGATATGGCCAGCCATATAAGTACCAATCGACGCGCCAACGCTGTAGGCTTCTTTTTGCGCTTCGGTTTTCAATTCTACAGAGACAGGTGCAGCTACGGCTTCCTGCTCTTGATTACAAGCAGTAAGACCAACAACGGCCAAAGCCACTAGTGAATATTTATAAAGAGATTTCATTTAAAGCTTCCTCAGCATCTACACGTGGTTACTATAACCTTTACTTTTATTAGGCGAACCACTTTATACTAGTTAAATAGGTTATTCCAATTTGATTGGACAAAAGCGGCACGGCTGTGATTTGAGCCACTTTTTCAATACAGATTAATATATTACACATACAAACTGTCTCTAGCCTGAACAGCTATGACCCTCGTATGAACAAAGATTCATTAAGAAGACAACGAAGACCCAAGCAAGTTCACCATAGATTTATTACAATCTTTGTTTGGACAGCTGTTATTTCCTGCCTAACGGTTAACAGGCAACTTTGGTTTACTACGCAATATAGTTAAACAAGTTACGACAGCGGCTATCCCCAAACATTGCAAGGCGTTGTATACTCCAGTGCTAATTAAGAGCATCACCAGTAAATACCAAAAGTACTTACTCATCCATCAGAGGTAAACGTGGATAACATAGAACACAGAGTTGAAGAGTTAGAGATGAAATTGGCGTTCCAAGATGGCACTATCGAAGAGCTCAACCAACAAGTCATAAAGCTAAACGATGTTGTAGCACTGCAACAAGAGCAGCTGCGTTTATTATTAAGTAAACTACAATCTGTCGAACCTAGCAATATGGCGAGCCAAGCAGACGAAACGCCACCGCCACATTATTAAATGCACAAAGTTCATCAGCGAAGCTTTCTGTTCAGCAGTAACCCTTGCTATATTTAAGTGACGAGGGGCTTATTTGCATTCATCTTCGGTTCAGATTAGATATGGTATATATAGCGGTATATAGATGAAATTTGTAAGTTTATATAAATTTGCCAGTCTGAATTACTTTATCATTTATAATGCAGTTTAGCGCTCACATCTATTTCCCAAGCAAACAAGGAAGCCAATGCTAATAGCAGACATTACCGAGGCGTTAGCATGAAAAATATCTTGCTGCTAACGACTATGATGCTAAGCCTGAGTGGGTGTGCATTTAACAGCGTATTCATCAACTATCCGTCCCAAATCGCTCCGGTGAAAGCCCAGCTTAATTCAGCAACGCCGCAACAAGCTGCAAAGATTGTTGAACCTGAGATAACCAGCGCAGACGGCCTTTTGTATGCACAAGAGGCTGGACGCTCCGCTCAGATATCAGGCGACTTTGAAGGCAGTAAAACCTTCTACCAAGACGCTGTAAATGCTTATCGCGCCTTTGATGATAAAGCAAAGCTCAGCCTGAGCGATGCTGGAGCAACGGCTAGCAGTATCTTCATCAATGATAATGTGATCCCCTACCGCGGCCCAGGATATGAACGGGTGATGCTGCATCAATACCAAGCACTTAACTATCTCTTTAGTGGTGATGCAGAAGGTGCGTTAGTCGAGGTGCGTCGCAGTAATGAGCTACAAAGCTCTGAACAGGCTCGCTATCAAAAATCCAATAAATCTGTGCAAGCAATGGCAAATGGCACCATCGATGCTGAAGTCAATAAGCTTGGTAAAGCTGCAGGCAGTACCACCAGTTCATTTTTAAACGCCTATAGTTATTACACCACAGGAATGCTGCACGAGATCTTAGGTGAGCCCAATGATGCCTATATTGATTATCGTAAAGCAGCGCAAATTTCACCTAATAACTCATACTTACAGAAAGACTTAGTCAGGTTAGCTAAGCAGCTTTCAATGCCTCAATATGAGGAATTTAAAAAGCGTTGGGGTGACGCAGTCCTTCCCAAAAAAGATGAAGGGCAAGTTATCGTCATGCTAGAAAGGGGGTTTGTACCAGAAAAGCAAAGCCTTACAGTCCCCTTTACTATTCATGGCAATTGGCAAACAGCTTCACTGGCGACATACTTTCCAACCAAACAATCGGTCAAGCCCGGTCGTATACAGGGGCTTGGAACTGAACTGGTTGCAGCGCCCATTGCTAATATAGACTCACTAGCCATTACTGCGCTCAAAGAGGACTTACCTGCTGCACTAGTAAGACAAGCCGCTCGAGTCTACGCCAAGTCTGAAATGGCACGCAGTGTTGAAAGTGATAGCAAACGCCGCAATAATCAAACTGATTATGCCTCAATTGCTATGCAGATCTTTAACGTAATATCAGAGCAAGCCGATAGGCGCAGTTGGCTGACCTTGCCTGAACAAGCACAAATTGCCCGTAGTTATGTTAAAGCTGGTAGCTATTCGGTTAAGCTCGACAATGCTGCAGCAAATACAATTAAAGTTGAAACTGGCCGCACCACGCTGATTTGGGCCATTGATACTGGCAATTATACCCGTTTTTATTCAATAATCATTTAGCAATCACTTGTATGGAACTTAATATGAAACATTTAAAAGTTATTTTTATTCTCGCAGCAGTTATCGGCTTGTCTGCGTGCCAATCAAAAGTTGAATATGGTGATGCCACGGAAGTGGAAACCGTCAATGAGAACTTCGGCTCAACTGATCTACAAGCTATCTCAGCTAAAATGGTTGATAGCATGCTGACTTTCCCGCCTGTTGTTGCGATTACAGCGAACGAACGTCCAATCATCTTCGTTGATAAAATTAAAAACAAAACCTCTGAGCATATCGACACTGAATCAGTCACTGACTCCATCAGCAACAAGCTGTTGCGTTCTGGCAAATTCCGTTTTATCGATATGACCAAAGTTGACTCTGTACGTAAGCAGCTCGATTACCAGAACAATTCAGGTATGGTTGACCCGTCGACTGCGATAAGCTTTGGTCGTCAAATCGGCGCACAGTACATGCTTTACGGCAACCTATCTAGCATCGTTAAGCAAGATGGCAGCACAAAAGATGTCTACTACAAAATGACTATGCGTTTGATGGATCTAGAAACAGGCCTGATTGAATGGTCTGACGAAAAAGAGATCCGTAAAGTTAAGTCTAAGTCGTTCTTAGGAATGTAACGACTTGCTCACCAATTAAAAGCCAGCATCTCGCTGGCTTTTTCATTTAAACTTCTGCGCACAGCAGAAATAGGGTACCGTATGCAGCTTATCCAAATCGCTAATTAAAAGGATGCTGTTTTGAAGCTGTTTTATACTGTGCTAGTTGCTCTATTCTCTATCATGCTAAGTGCATGCAACTCGACTCCACGAGAGCCGATATCTGTACGAGACGGCACACCGTATATAAGCCAACAATCAGCCATGCAGCGCTCAGCAAGGATCTCTGATGTAAAATATGATTTGGCCTTTAGCTTAACTGGCGAAAATCGATTTTCAGCAACCACTATTGTTAACTTCAACCTCAGCGACACCAGCAAAGCACTCACGCTCGATCTAAACCAAGCTACCATTAGCCATTTTAGTATTAATGGTAAAAAGGTGTACCCAAACTACAACGGCAGTTATATCACCTTAAACCCAGGCTTACTCAGCACGGGTAACAACACAGTTGAAGTGCAATTTAGCCGTGAACACAGTACTAATGGCGAAGGTTTACACCGCTTTGTCGACCCGATTGACGGCAAGGTTTATCTCTATTCTCATTTTGAGCCAGCTGCAGCGCAGCAGATGTTTGCCGTGTTTGATCAACCAGATCTAAAAGCCAATTTTACCCTCTCAGTCACAGCGCCCAAAGAGTGGAGCGTCATAAGTGCAATGCGTGAGTCTTCAATTGCAGAGCTTGGCGATACTCGCCAATGGCTATTTCCGCAATCGCCTAAGTTGAGCCCCTATAATTTCTCAATGCATGCTGGCCCTTACCACCAGTGGACCGATGACAGCGGCCCCTATCCGCTACGCTTATTTGCGCGTCAATCTGTCGCAGAGCAAGTCTCCCCACAAGACTGGTTTACTTATACTCAACAAGGGCTTGAGTTTTTCGACGACTATTTCGGCATCCCCTACCCGTTTAAAAAATACGATCAAGTATTGGTACCAGACTTCCTCTATGGCGCCATGGAAAATGCTGCAGCAATCACCTTCAGCGAAAGTCGTTTTCTGTTTCATAGCGAAATGACTGCCGCACAGAAACAGCGTTTAGCCGGTGTGATCATGCATGAAATGGCTCACCAGTGGTTTGGTAACTTAGTGACAATGAAGTGGTGGAATGGCTTATGGCTCAATGAAAGTTTTGCTTCATTTATGGGGACTTTAGCCACCGCTGAAGCTACAGAATTTAAACATGCATGGCGTACCTTTTATGCCAATAACAAACAAAGTGCTTATCACTTAGATAGCCAAGCTAGCACTCACCCTATCGAGGTTCCCGTTGCTAGTTCGCAAAACGCTTTTGATAATATAGATGCGATCACCTACTCAAAAGGGGCTTCAACCTTAAATCAACTAAACCATTTGTTAGGCGAAAAAGCTTTCCAGAAAGGTGTACAAGATTACCTATTGCAATACAGCTACCAAAATGCCGAACTCAATGATTTTATTAAAAGTCTAGGTAATGCAGCCAATAAAAACCTCACCACCTGGAGTCAGCAATGGCTTTATAAAGCTGGAGTGAATAGCATTAAAGCCGATTTCAGTTGTGAAAATGGCCGCATTACACAGTTTAACCTGACGCAGTCAGCCCCTAGCAATACCCTATCGACCTTGCGTGAACAACGGGTCCAAATAGGCTTATTTACTCAAGGGCGTAATCGTCTACATCATAATATTAGTATGCCGGTAACCTATAAAGGCGCCACTACCAAGGTCACTAGCTTAGTTGGCCTACACTGCCCTGACCTTGTCTACCCTAACTATCAAGATTGGGGTTTCGTAAAAGTCATTCTAGATCCGGTTTCTTTCAAAACCGCAAAACAAAATTTACGCCTTGTACATGACCCATTGCTGCGTTCTATGCTCTGGCAAAGCTTGTGGGACAGTGTCGAAGACGGCAATCTCTCACTGAACGATTACATGGGTGCAGTGCTGGTCAATTTGCCGGGAGAAACGGATGACACCATTGTGGGACAAGTACTTAAGAGTTTATCTAAAACTCGTATTTACCTCGACAAGATGTCACCGAGCAACCAGCGCTTTGCCAAACAGGCAATTAGAGCCATTGAACAGATGAGCTTAAGAAAGGTGATGATCAATCGCAGCAGCAGAGACTTTCAACGTCGATGGTTTGAAAACTATGTCAGCTTTGCACGCAGTAAAGATGCACTCAACCATATCGATGCGCTACTGAGTAATAAAGCCTCTATTAAAGGGTTAGTGCTAGACCAAGATCTGCGCTGGTTGATGATAACTCACTTAAATCGTTATGATTACCCCAGTGCGATGTATTGGCTACGAAAAGAGCGTGATATCGACAGTAGTGATTCAGGACAAAAAGCAGCCTTAGCGGCCGAAGTGTCTCGTCCTGATGCGCTTAAGAAACGTCAGTGGCTAACTCGTATTCAGCAACAAACAAATCTGCCTTTTTCCAAGCAGCGCACCATAATGGAAAACCTTTATCCTAGTGAACAAAAAGCACTTAATACCGTCACAACTGAGCAGCGCTTAACAACACTAGCCAAGCTGGACAGCGAAAAAGGGCCGGTATTTATGCGGAGTTATGCCAAATACCTTATCCCGACAGATTGCAGCTATGCCAGTGTCAGCGCCTTGCAAAACTTACAAACTAAAAATCAATTCACTGATGGCACACAGCGCGCGCTCAAAGAAACGATCGCTCAGGAGCAGAAGTGTTTGCTGATAAAATCCAAGATGAGTCACTGATAAGCAATAGCCTCGCTATAAAGCATCCCTAGATAACAAAAAAACCACCTTAACGGTGGCTTTTTTATGCACTTAATCAATTAAACGAATAAGTCTTTAATATTTTTCAAATCGCCTTTCCCTTCAGCAAGTTCTTCTGCTGAAAGCCCTGCAACTTCATGGGGGAACACTAACCACTCTTCAGACTCGTGTATGAAGTAATCAGGCGTTAGCGGTACTGCTGTGTTTTTAGGCTTGTAGTATGGACACGCAATGCGCACATCTTTTGGCATGTTCAAACGCATTAGGTCACTTAATTTATCTTTAAGTGCGTGTACACTGCGACCGGAATCAAACACGTCATCAACAATTAATAAACCGTCATCTGCGTTAGCGTTTTCAACGATATAATGTAAGCCGTGCACTTTAATCTGCTTACTTTGTTGATTAATACCGTAGTATGAAGAAGTACGAACGGCAATGTGGTCAGTTTCTACTTTCTTAAAATCAAAAAACTCTTGTACGGCAATACCAATTGGTGCACCACCACGCCATATACCCACAATAAATTGTGGACGAAATCCACTTTCGTAAACCTGAGCCGCTAAGCGGAAAGAATCTTCTAGTAATTCCTGCGCTGTTATAAAGCGTTTATCTGACATCTGACCGTCCCCATCTTGGTATAGTTATCTTATTTTGGGTCTCAAAATGCAGCTGTTAGACACTATTCCAAACTCTGAAATAGGCCCTTGCTAGTTTTCCTCTAGCACAACTGTTTAAAGTGTAGGCACCCACCCGATTTTGGAGGCGAATTTTATACTAAAAAAACGACTAATGCTGCAAAAAAGCCACAAACTTGTGGCTTATCTCATTCAAATGTAATTAAAGCAGCGATTAAAGCGGCTAACACTATAATTTTGCCATAAAAAAATGGCCACCTAATGGGTGGCCGTTATTAAAATGCTATGACTAAACGAGCGGTGCTAGGCTGGGCGTTCCAGCTTTAGTAACCATGGAATGATTACGTTCAGT
The DNA here is from genome assembly GCF_041468565.1 of Shewanella sp. 10N.286.54.B9. NCBI lineage: Bacteria > Pseudomonadati > Pseudomonadota > Gammaproteobacteria > Alteromonadales > Shewanellaceae > Shewanella > Shewanella sp. 10N.286.54.B9. The sequence goes on along the minus strand of NZ_JBFRIY010000024.1, from coordinate 84,429 downwards.
ATCTTCAACAAAGCCTCGGGTCAGTATTGTGTCAACATAACGCCAATCGCTGCGAACCTCTTCATGGGTGAAGGTTAGCGTCAACATTCCGCGGTTCATTAAATTAGCGTATTTAAGATTATCGACAAGCCCTAAAATGGCCTCTTCTGTTGCCGGAATATCCTTAGCATCGATCCCTAGGTAATATTCAAGTCCTGGAGATGATACAGAGCTGGTTGCAAATTCAACCCCAACTGCATCGCCAGCAGCATCTTTAAGCACATTAGCCCAAGCGTTATGAGTATCACCTGCTATCACTACAAGATTCTTTGCCAATGACTTTGCCGTAGCTAAGATAACTTCACGCTCATAGGCGTATCCATCCCAAGCATCTAAGTTGTAAGGAATTGACGGCAGCTGTATCAGCGCCATCGCCTCGGGCGTTAGCTTGTGGCCATAAAACTGCAGATATTTAAGCTCATCTTCGGTTAGTGTCGGATCGCCCGCTTGTGCTCTGGCGGCAAAACCTGCCAACGCGGCTAATTGGCCAAATTCAGGGATAGATAACTGCTGTGTAGCGATCGCTGCTGGCAGCATCATCTGCCCCATTAACACTTGCTGCCCGAGCACTTGCCATTTGGCGGTTGATGTCAATAACGTCGACTGTAACCACGTTTGCTGCTCCTGCCCAAGCATGGTTCTATTAGTGTCGGTAACATCAGCCATAAAACGTGTGCTATCTAACCCACCCGTTGCTGGATCCATATAATCTGAGTATTCAAGCGGCTTATCTCGACCGAGTAGTCGTGTATCTAGCATATGCAGGTCAACGAGATCACCAAACTGGAAGCTACGGTAGATCTCTTCATGATTACCCTCGCGCCATGGACGAATAGGCAACCACTCGAAATAGGCCTGTAAAGCCCCCTCTTTACGCGCATCAAAGTCACCTTCATTATCGTTGTGATTCTCAGCCCCTTCGCGCCAGCTATCATTAGCCACTTCGTGATCATCCCAAACCGTGATGAAAGCAGTCTTTGCATGTAGCTTTTGTAAACTCAAATCACTGCGGTATTGTCCATAACGCGTACGATAATCGGTTAAGCTAAATAGCTCACCTTCAGGTAAAACTTCACGTCCAAGCTCTGCTGCATGCTCACTGGCATATTCGCCACGTGCGTATTCGTAGATATAATCCCCCAGATGAATGACCGCATCCAAGTCATCCATTCTCGATGCCATTTCATAGACATTAAAGTAACCAGCGGGGAAGTTCGCACATGACAGCACGGCAAATTTGGCTTGTGCGAGCGCGCCTTGAGGTAAAGTTTTAGCCATACCAGGAGGAGAGGTATTCTTGCCAGCCTTAAAACGGTAAAAGTATTGGCTACCGGCTTCAAGTCCAGTCGCATCAATTTTTACCGTATAATCTCTATCACTATTAGTGATCATTTCACCATTAGTGACCACCTGACTAAATGCACTATCGGTAGCCACTTCCCAGGATACTTTGATATCACCTGTGGACATCGGCGATACTCGGCTCCACAAAATGATAGCATCATGACTCGGATCGCCACTGGCTACGCCGTGCAAGAATTCCGCCGCTATAACGCTTTCGTCGTCATCATCGCTGCTGCAGCCCATCAGGCCGTATGATACTACTGCTGCGCCGACGCCTTTAGCAGACATGGCAAGAAAATCTCTTCGTGAAAAAGGTCGTTTCATTATTATTATTCCCTTAATATTATTTTACTTTAGTGGTACGAGGTCTAATGAGTCTGGATGGTAATTAGCAACTATTACATATTCGTGACAATCTCGTAAAGTATTTGTTAACGACAAATATGAGTAACCACTGAAGTACATTTCACTATGAACAGTCATGATAAATGCGCTCTAGATCGCAACAGTTTATGGCAACGGCGTAGCAACCAAACACGAGATTAAAACGCAGAGCAGGACTTAAATATTAATTTGAGCTTTATTGCAATTTACCGACAACGATGTTGATTAGTATTGCTTGCAACTCCATAGTAGAGCGAACCGCAATATAAAAAAGAAAAATGGCTAGTATTATCTTCTATCAACACAGATGAACGTCGCTCAAATGCAGAACTTAAAAGATGTACCTAATGTTGAATTTAGAGCGCCTAGCATCAAGATGTCTGGCGTAGAAGTTTTAGATCTTGATACTTTCTACCGTAAACTCTCCCAGTGTAAATTTGATCCTGCTAAGCCTCATCGAATTAATTATTTTTGTTTTATCTATATCACCGATGGTTCTGGTGGCCACTTTATTGATTTTAAGTATCACCCTTTTAAAAAAGGAAGCTTTATATCCGTCAATAAAAATCAGGTTCATGCATTTGATTTAGATAGTCGTCCACAGGGAAAGATGATTAATGTCACAGAAGATTTCTTTACATCGATACAAGCCAATATTCGCCTACCGCTGTTTTCTCCCGCCCACCTTACTCGCTCATACAAGTCTGTGTTCACTTTAAACAGCAATTCAATTGAGACATGTAATGCATTATTACTCGAAATAGTAAAAGCGCAAACAGGTGAGGATTGTGACCCACTATTAGTTCAGCTGCTGTTTTCATCCCTTTTTGTACTATTGGCTCCACAACGAAAAGAGAATATACAGCACCTAAGTGAAACCCAAGCCTTACGCTTCAATCATTTTTTAATGCTAATCGAGACCAAGTTTACAGAAACCAGAGACGCTTCCGCTTACGCTGAAATGATGCACCTCTCTTACAAATCATTAAACCAGCTTTGCAAGCTAGCCTGTAACCAAACCGCCAAACAGCTGATAGATGCCCATACAATACTAGAGATAAAGAGAAGGCTGACCATTCAAAGCTCTCAAGTGCAGGATATAGCCTATGAGCTTGGTTTCGACGATGTCACCTATTTTGTGAAGTTTTTTAAAAGGCACTGTTTTACAACGCCCTCTCAATTCAAATGCGACTTTAAAACAAAATGACCTGCAATTGTCAGCACAATTTATCCCCTTTTGCCGCCACAGCTGTTTCAGCCAATAATTAAACATTTAAAACTACAGCCATTAAAATTATTAATTGTCATTAATAGAATATGGTTAACAACCATTTTTAAATATAAGCCACTATTTAAATACGCTTTAAGTGATGATTTTCTCTGTCGAAGTTCACAAAATTTGTGGCAGGTTCGAAAAACACCATTTTAAAGCCTAAATGTCCATGCCACGTCATCAAGCACTCAACTAATTTAACAATATTAAAATAGTTGCAGCGTGATTGGTTAGCATCAATATTAGATGACTAATTTAGCTTAATGTAAAAGTGACAAATCAATAATAATATTTATCACTGACAGCTAAATCCCCCGCCAACTCTTACATCTATTTTATAAATGAAAATCACTAGTTATTTAATAAGCCGCACTAAAAATGCATCAAATAACTTAGTTTTTATCGCTTCACGATAATTCGATAAACAATTACAACTTACATCGAAAGTGAGTAACTTTAAGGGTATGACATGATGAGAATACTAAACTTACAAACCCCCTGTAGAAAACTTCTATTGGCTAGCACCATCTCTTTACTGGTCGCTTGTGGCAGTGATAACGATAACCCCCTTCCTCCACCGATTGAAAATACACCTCCAATCGCTAACCCTTCCGATGTAGAAGCTACCCTTGGAACGAGTATACTCATCGATGCCTTGGCCAACGATACCGATGCCGACGGTGACGCTTTAACCATCGAAACCGCAGAGGTAACAGCCGGGACAGGCACTGCATCGATTCAAGATAACAAGATTTTGTTCGACCCCGTTGAAGTCGGCACCACCACAGTTAAATACAACATCTCCGATGGAAATGCTGGGGAAGCAGAATCGACTGTCACTATTATCGTGATATCAAACTCACTGGCTTACGTTGGTTCAAATACCTGTGTTTCATGCCATACAGATAAAAAGAGTTACTTCGAAACGGGGCACAACTTCAAATTAAACAAGATTGTCGACGGACAAGCACCTAGCTACCCATTCTCATCAATTACCGGTGCGATGGAATTAATTGATGGGGTTAATAACTCCTTAGGCAATCCTGCCGGATGGGAAGACATTAGCTATGTGATTGGCGGCTACAAAAGTAGCGCCATGTTCATCGACATGAATGGCTATATTATGACGGGGAGTAAAGTCGGTAGTGCAGTACTACCCAAAGGCCATGAAATCACGCCAGAGATGATGTGGCCATATGCACCGAATGACGCAGCAGATTCTCATCCATATGACTACTGCGGTAGATGCCATACCACAGGTTGGAAAGACTACACTGAAGGAACTGGCGACTATCGTAATTTAAATAGGCAAGATGACATGCCAGGTATGGGTGGCACCTTTGCGTTAACGGGTGTGCAGTGTGAAAGTTGCCATGGTGCAGGCAGCGAGCATATCAGCAACCCATCAAAAGCAAACATAGATAAAGTCGCTACCGCACGTATTACTGAAGACTATCTAGCAGAAGACATGGGATTCGGTAAAGCCGTGGCCTGTGTTGAGTGCCATACAGTCGATGACTCAATAAAACGCTACCCTGAATATATCTCGCCATTGAACACCGTCTTTGGCGGCGACACACAGGGCGGACGTATAGACAAGAATGGTGGCGGCAGAGGCGGACGCGGTGGCAGACATGCAGCAACAACCATGATAGGAACCGATCCTGATACAGGTGAAGCCTTAGGTAAAAAGAAAGGCTTTAAATGCTCAACCTGCCACAACCCTCATCAGTCTGAGCACAATCAAGATCAACCAGGTCATGGGAATGCGATGGTAGCAAAATGTACCGATTGTCATAGCATGGAGTTTGCTGATGCCCCTGGAGCAGGCGGTGCTTTAGCACATCAAGCCGTAGCCGAGTGTACCGATTGTCATATGCCTAGCGCTTCACATATGTTCAAGATTAACATCTCTGTGGAGTCAAACGATGCCAGCCACTTCTCGTTAGACGGCGAGTACAATAAGCCGTGGTTAAGAGCCTCAGACAGCTGCCAAGGATGTCATGCTGATGACTTCGATGAAAGAGCAGCTCAAATAGGAAAAGTACATAAATAGAGACTTATCTAACACGCCAGCGGTTTATCATTTTAAACAGCTGACATTGAAGTCTGCTGCAGTTTTCTTAATATCCAAAACTGGAAAATTAGAGCGATTCAATCATGCTGGCATGTCTAGAAAAATCCCTATTAACGCTTTGCACAAAAAAGCTCAGCTAAGATGCTGAGCTTTGTTGCAAAAGATCAAACGATGCCAATCTTACTCTTGAGCGGTAATCTCAAACTCGTTATTACTATCGTTAAGAATGGCTACACCGACACATTCTCCGGCAGGATCGGTCAGCATGATTCTGTCACCAAGCTTCCAGTATGTTTCAGAGTAAACGTCATCTTTGCCAAGTGAAGCATAGGAATCACCAGTCTTAACACCCGTTTCATTGCTTACCCAGTAAAGGTTCATTGCAGTATCAGTCATGTTGGTAATGCTAAAGTCTTGCGCATTGTTTGCACCACGAGTGTACTTATCGGCAAATGAACAATTACCAATAGTACCTTTTGCAGGCCAATATGGCATATATGGCTCAACTTCATAGGTGATTGCCATAGGTTCAGGCAACTCCACTGAGCAGTTTTCACCGCTACAGACAGAAAGGTAAGCATCAATGATATCTGAACCACCAAAGTCATCTGCTGCTACGATAAAGTACTCTCCGGCAGTTGGAGAGGCGATAGTGATGGCCTCTTCATTACTCGCATTCGTTACCGATTGACCCGTTGCAACATCTGCGTCGCTTGGGTGATAGGCTGCGCCTTGATTGACATAGAGATCAATATCAGCAGAACCACCAGAAGTACTAAAAGTAATAGAATCCAATCCAGCTGGGACATCAACGGAATAAAGGCGTCCACCACGACCACCTAATTCGATATAGCTTCCAACTGCAATTGAGGTTGCACTTGCAGCATAGTCTGTCTTTAGTCCATTTTGGTACCAAGTTTCGAAATCAGCTTGATTGTCCGTCGCGACCTGAGTGAGAAAAGTGTCCAGCTCATCCCAGTCTCCCGCACGCATCTGCGTTAAAATTTCGGTGACTATTGCTGGTTTCTGCTCTATTAAGAACGTAAAAACTAACTGTCCCCAAGTATAATTATCTGCATTACCATTAAAGACTTGCTGTAAACTGTATTGAGTCGTCTCGTTTGCAGTGGTCATATTTTGGTAAGGGTTATTGTAATGAATGCCAATGTACTCTGCTAAACCTTCGCCCCACCAATTAAAGTCTTTAGATTCGTTGTATTCGCCCTCTTTGTTATAACGCGCATCTAACGCATGAGTATACTCATGATCTAGTGAACGGATTCTATGCCTACCGCCATTCCACTCAAGTGCGTTAAAGGTGAACACATCAGAACGGTGCAGCCACTCTGTTGATTTAAATTCGAAGTAAATACCTGTGCTATTATCATTATATAAAAGATGCTTAACCCATGACTTATGATTTCGCTGGCTTGAAAAAATATTAACATTAGTGATGTTATTTTTATCACCAGCAACACTGTCACCGAATGCTGGCGAAATAGTACTATCTATCGTTGCATCGAAACGTGCTTTGGTGTCCTTTAGTGAGAGACATACTTCATCAGTTTGCTGTGCGGTTAAATCCTGCCCACGTACCTGAACATCAACCTCATCACAGCGCTTGCTGCTATTAAACAAAGTGGTGCTGGTATAGAGCGTGGCATCTACCGCTGCACTAGCAATACTTGCATCAACTAAAATATGGTAACGACCTGGCTCAACATCATCGATGATGCAATATTCAAACTCGCCGCTGCGGTAATTAGAAACACAATCAAATTCACCATCTTCACCACTTGATGCTTCATTTAAAGCTCTAACATAAAGTGCTGGGTCGCCAATATTGGTACCCGCTTCACCAGCCATTAGGCCAACAATCAAAGTGGGAGCAGCCTCGGTGACATCAACAAAATATGCGCGAGGCTCAGTTAACGAGATATGCTTAATAGCGGAATTGAGCGTAATTAAGCCTGCTGCAGGTGTTTCTGGAGTAGCAGGATCAGGATCTGGTACAACGGGATCGGGTACAACGGGATCTGGAATCTCTGGCGTAACCGGAGCAGGTGTGTCACCTCCACCACCACCGCAAGCTGCCAATGTTAAGCACAACGCGATACTTAATCCTGATAATCGAAAAGACATACTCAAACTCCCTATTAATATTTATTGCTTTTATTGATGACGCTATAGTAGAAAATCTATTTCCATTCCCAAATAGCACAAGGTATACAATATACTAACAAAATGAATACAATATACCAACACACTTATATTGTAGTAATAATAATGAAAGGAGCTAATCAGAAAAGAGTGAGATAACAATAAGTAACAAGCAAAGAAAAGCAGTAGAGAACAATAGGTAGCGCTATCGCCGAGAAACGATGGTACACAATACAGGAGCATGATCAGTACTGTGACTATCACGCTCATATTGAGGGTTAATCAAATGGCGATCTTCAGTATGATAGTCAGTAACTTCTGCAGTGCTAGTATGAAAATGGGGGTTAAAATCTTGAGACAGCAAAATATAATCGAGTACGTTTCCTTGAGTGCCGTAATAATGGGTCGCTTGCCTTTCAGAAACAATCGAGCTTTCAGCTGAAACAGTCTCAGCATTCACCTCTCCTTCTCTTTGACAATATAGCTGGTAGGCATCAGATAGCGGATAGCTTGCTAACTCTCCCACTCCCTCTTTTTCAAACCGTAACTCCTGAGTCAATAACAAAGACAAAGGTTGATGGCTCAAAGAATCATTAAAGTCGCCCAGTAATATCATCGCATTTTGGGTTTCAATTCGCCGCTGCATCATCGTATGAAATAACAAGGTCGCTTCACTGCCCCTTTGAATACCTGATGCCCATTGACCAAGCACATTACGCCCAAGCAACTCACCAAAGTTAGCTTTGCCATTATTCTTTACATTCATGCTTTGCGCTGGCGGCAATTCATCTAATGATGCTCTTTTGGATTTAAGGTGTACGACATAGATATCGCAGTGGCCAATGTCTGGCAACACAACGGTGGCTCTTAGCGGTTTACGGCTGTATTTAAATGAATTATCTAGACCCAGAGCTTTGGCATAATCACTATCAACTTCTATTGACCGCACCTGCTCTAAGGGATATTTCGAAGCGATTGCAACCACCGGGTCACGGCAGATAAAATCATCAACAATACTCGGTTGATCGACAACGGCAAAATGCTCAAGCCCGGCTTCGCGAGCCTGAGTCGCTAAAGCCTCTGCAGAGAAAACTTCTTGAAAGCCAATAATATCAGGCTGCTGCTCAGCTAAAAAATTGGCTAACCAACGCTGTTTCTTAGCCCACTGCTCATCACTATAGATATTCTCAAAATCATAGTAGGCAAGCGGCGGTTCGATATAATTGAACAAGTTGAAACTCGCCACTTTAGCTAGAAACGTTGTTGTTTCATTTTGCTGTGCATTATTGTCCAACGAACGCTCCCAGACTGGCTTTAATGGCTAGCAGGCTTATCACCTTTTAGCTTGAAAAGTTGTTGTTTCATTTTACTGAGTATTATTGTCCAACGAACGCTCCCTCACCGGATTGAGTGGCTAACAGACTTATCACCTTTTAGCTTGAAAAGTTGTTGTTTCATTTTACTGAGTATTATTGTCCAACGAACGTTCCCTGACTGGGTTTAATGGCTAGCAGGCTTATCACCTTTTAGCGTGAGAAATAGCTGCATCATTATCACTGCCATTGCCCCTGCAATAACGCCAAAAATAGAGTTTAAAATACTCGGTGTAACAAATGATAATACAGGGCCAACAACCGCTACGCTTTCAATATAAACGGCAACTTGGCTTATGCGATCGCTAACCCAGTGCAAGCCATGAGTTAAAATTCCACCACCAACCATAAACATGGCGATAGTACCGACTACAGATAACGTTTTCATTAAATAGGGCGCGGAGTTGAGTAACATGAAACCAAATCGACGCTTAAAACGGGCAGTTAAACTTTCGCCCTGACGCTGACTTAAATACAGACCAGCATCGTCAATTTTTACAATCCCCGCCACTAGGCCATATACACCTATGGTCATGACGATAGCAATCACGCTTAGGGTGAAAAACTGAGTGGTTAGGCTTTTGTCCGCAACAATCCCCAAGGTAATCGCAATAATCTCAGCAGAGAGTACAAAGTCAGTTCTAATGGCTCCCTTTACTTTACGTTGCTCATAGTCCTTAAGATCGCCAATCACCTCTTCAGGTAAGGCTTGTGTAGCGGTTTGATCTTGCCGCTTTACTTGATAACTATGATAGATTTTCTCGAAGCCTTCATAGCAAAGGAATAAACCGCCAAACATCAACAACGGCGTTACGGCCCAAGGAATAAATGCACTGATGAGCATAGCTGCTGGGACTAAGATGCACTTATTCTTAAACGAACCCACTGCCACAGCCCAAACAACAGGCAGCTCTCTATCAGCTGAAACACCTGTAACCTGTTGGGCGTTAAGTGCTAAATCATCTCCTAACACCCCTGCGGTTTTACGCGCGGCAATTTTACTCATCGCAGCCACATCATCCAAAATTGTGGCAATATCATCTAACAAGGTTAATAAGCTCGCCCCTGCCATAGTAACTCCTTTAATTGATTGATACTGCGTTTAAAGCATGTCGCAGCACTTAAAATCCTTCTTAACCTTTATGCCCCTGACTATCTATTTTAATGTGTATCTGTCTTTGTAGGGGATAGCAATTATTACAACACTTCGCTTACGAGCCACTATCATTAAAAGTATATAGCTTGAATTCAAACCTCTTAAAGCTGTTTTAAAAGCAGTCGTTTAACAGTAAACGGCTATTGAAAAAAGCTAAGTCAGTGGCAAGCTAATCACGATATGCAGAGCTTGTCACTTTAAAACAAAAATTCAGGCACGCTTTGGCCGTTTAAAGCGTATACTAGCGCCAATATTTTTAAAACTCGCCTTTAAAAAGGATTTCGTTATGACTCAAGATGAAATGAAAAAAGCCGCTGGTTGGGCTGCACTACAATATGTTGAAAAAGATAGCATTGTTGGTGTAGGAACTGGCTCAACCGTGAATCACTTTATTGATGCCCTTGCGACAATGAAAGCTGATATTGACGGCGCCGTATCAAGCTCTGAAGCATCTACCGAGAAAATGAAAGCACTTGGTATCCCTGTTTATGATCTTAACAGTGTAGATGAACTGTCGGTTTATGTTGATGGCGCAGATGAGATCAACGGCCATATGGATATGATCAAGGGCGGCGGTGCAGCACTAACTCGCGAAAAAATTGTCGCTGCAGTGGCTGATAAGTTTATCTGTATCGTTGATAATACTAAGCAGGTCGACATTCTAGGCGAGTTCCCACTTCCTGTTGAAGTTATTCCAATGGCTCGTTCATACGTGGCGCGTCAACTGGTTAAGCTTGGTGGTGATCCTGTGTACCGTGAAGGTGTGGTAACAGATAACGGCAATATCATCTTAGATGTTTACAACATGAAGATCATGAACCCGAAAGAGCTTGAAGAGCAGATCAATGGCATTGTTGGTGTGGTCACCAATGGCTTATTTGCCATGCGCGGCGCAGACGTACTATTAGTTGGTACGCCAGAAGGTGTTAAGACAGTTAAGTAATTTATCGCGAGCTCATTCTCAGCGAACGTAAAAAAGCCACAGACTTTTCAGTCTGTGGCTTTTAGTTTCTAACCGAGCTAAAAATCATTCGACTTGCGCGGTTTCACTGTTATTCTCAAGCTCACCTTCAGCTTTGTCGATATTCAACTCTGCTAAGTTTGCAGCGATATCTTCAGCAGCTGTTTCAGCATTGATATCCTCATCAATCTTTAAGATTTTTCCATCTTCGCCAATGTAAAAAGTCACCCGACTCGCTACCCGAACAAAGTTAAGCACATCATAAGCTTTAGCAGTTTCTTTGGTTGGATCGCTTAACATAGGAAAGTCAGCTTTTTGCTCTTTGGCAAACGCTTGGTTATCTTCTAGCTCGTCAACACTGGCCATCATATAGACCGCATTGTACTCGCGAATAAGATGCCCTTTTTGCACCAGAGATTTACATTCAAGCGTGCAGCCATGAGTATTAGCCATTGGGTACCAGGCCAACACCAAGGTTTGCTTACCTTTGTAATCACTTAGCTGGTAAAAGTGACCGTCAGTTGCTTGTAACTTGAAATTTGGTGCCGTATCGCCAACCTTTAAATCGGTTGCTGTAGCCGCAAGCGGCAGTACTAGCGCTACGGCTAAAAGTATCTTTGATAATTGTTTGATCATAGTTTCCACCTAATATTCCCTGTGTCGCCTGTCATTGTTATAGCACTTATTACACCTGACAAATATACGCATAACAATCTAAAAAGATCACTTGCAGTTGAGAACTGCCTTTTAAGATAAGCACTCAAATGCTAAATCGTAAGCCTTGCCTAAATCAACGGTCTTTGGTCGGCAGGACTTCAATTCACTGTGTTTTTTGTCAGATGCACGCAGTGTCGCCGGGTGAATAAAATCAATCTCAACACTGCAACTGGCAAGCATCGCACCTTCCATTAAAAATGTACCAGCCCCACCAGCCCCTTGTCCTGTGGTGGAACGCCTATTCAATACGATTTTGTTAACGCCATTGCTAGCAATATGCGTATTAACTTGTTCGATGAAAGTGACAACATCTGTTTGGGTTGGATTTTTAAGCAAGCTGAACTTTGTCACTTTAGGCGCGACTAAGCTATGACTAGCACGCTCCCCAGCTAATATTACTATTCTGACTTCGTTCGCTTTTAACAAAAGCCCTGCAATAATCACTTTATCTCTCCTAAACTCGCTCTAAAAATAAAAACGCCAGCTATCATGAACTGGCGTTTTGTCGAGATGCTTTCTCGGGATATTAAATTTTACTTAGTCGCTCTGGAGTTCACCGCTGAATCGATCGTTACACCTTTATCATCAACATCAAGCGCTACCTTAACGCGCATATCGTAATCTTTCATCGATTTGAACTCTTCAGGAACAGGTTCTCCGGTGAGCTCGATAAAGGTCAACAATGGCGCAAACATCTTCATATAATCCACTGACATTGCCAGTAAGCCATTATTAGTTACAGCTTCGCTACTTAGTTTATTTGCTGCCTCTTCGCCTTTATCACCAAAATAGAGCACCAAGTGATTGCCTTTAACAGCCATTTTAGCGGTTATATTCATCTCTGGCGGCATAGGTAATACATCGTTAAGTACCACAGCACTGCCGTCTGTTGGCAATTGAATATTTGCCAATTCAGGTGCGAATGGTTTAACCATATTAAATAGCATCGTTGGGTTATCGGCCGACAGGGTGACTACAGCATCTAAGCTTTCGATCTCTGGAGCATCAACATCATCACTGATTTTATAATCAATAACAGACAGACCAACACCTTTAACACCATTAGCCATACCGGTCATCATGCCAAGCATTGCCGGGCTTTGCTGACTCATCTGTACTTGCATCTCTTGCAGCGGTGCACACTGATATTGCGGGGTTAACATGTCGTCCCAAATAGCTTGTAGCGATGGCACCATTTGATTAACGTCGATTCCCAACCCAAAACTAAACACGCTATTATTGATATCGTGTACATAAGCAGGAATATAACCACGCATCTTTTGGTATGCATCGAGCATCACCTGGTTGTTGCTTTCAATAACCATACGATAACTCAATGAACTTTCTGCATTGCTGATTTCAAGTTGGTCATAACCCGCAACGGTACGAGGCCAATTGGCTGCAATTGATGAAAACTCTTGATTACAGGTCGCAGTTCTAAGCTCGGCAAATGGATCTTCATTCGCCATGGCGAATAGTTTCGTCAGTTGCCGAGCCAGCTGATTACCGTCGGTACTGGTAAGTGCAGTGACTATCTCTTGATGGTTGATATAGCTAATACCGTCATCAGTGAATCCATGCTTTGCAATGATATCTTCGATGATCTTTGCATCAACAATAGAGCGCTCAACAGGCGTAACTCCAAGAGCAGTTTCAAGCAGGGTCGCTTCACTAAACGAGGTATCGATGGTCATGGTTAACATTGAATTATTAACTGCAACCACCAAGTTTATCTGTTCCTCATCTGTCGCTTCTGTCAGCGGGTAGCTACGATAGTTAACCCCTTTCAGTTGACCTGCGACATGGGCTAAACCACTTTCGCCTTCTGCTTTATCCAGCAGCGCCCATATAGCATCAGCATTAGCCACTTCGATTTTAAGTACCGGTAATGCACCCAAGGTGTAAAAGTAGCTGCGAATATTTTCAGCTAGGCCAAAGGTATTAATAAAGGTATCGCCATCTTGCATTGCCGCTAAGTAGGACTTAGTTAAGCTTAAGAAAAACTTCGCCCGAGGATCTTCTTCTGTTTCCCACTCGCCCAACGAATTAGCGCCAGATTGCTTATAAGCATCAGATAAAGAGTTGATATAAGACTTAATAGGGAAAGGCTGTAACTGCCCCGAAAATATCGGTGTATCTGCTGGAATGTATGCCATAACGGCGTTATCGCTAGCAGAAACATCTGCAGCCTGTTGACTGTACCAATATCCACCCGCACCTGCAGCGACTATCGCTGCAGCAACTAACATCTTATTCATTTAAAAACTCCATTTAATGATTCCATCAACCCACATTTTTAATGCAAATGTTTTTACCTAGTCACCACAGGACTAGATTGCTCGGTAACAACTGTTCAATAAAACTCTTTACTTATTAGTTGAGTACCTAGACATACTGAGAAAATCATCCTCAGCTATTGTGGCTATAGTACAGCATTATCCGGTAAATTCTATCAGCTAGTTACTTGATTCAACACTCAATAATACCAATCGGTATAATACCAATTGCATTAAAAGTTTGACCGTTTAGCGGGAATTCAAAAGGCTGCAGGCAAGTAGTGGGATTTGAGCTAAGCGTTATTCTCAGCTCTGGCATCCTTGATAATTGCTCCTGCATTATTCTACCTTCGACCATTCTTGGTCTCGTACTTCCTAAATCTGACCGCCAAGGAGGGCGGAATGTCTCATTTTGTATGGAACAAAATAGACCATTTAGTCGTATATCCAAACCCCATAACGAAGCATACAGCATTTTGCCCATTTTTTACCTCAGCCGCACTACGTCAGAACGGATAAAATACTTAATGCAATTGGTATTAATCGTTGGCGGAATGAAGCCGTTTTCTCGCTGCAGGTTATGATTTCTACGAGGGTCATTGATTAAAGGATTTGTTAAAAAGGTGGTTATGGGAAGGATAAGCCCCAGACAGCCATATCAGGCTATCTGGGGAGTAACTTGCTTTGGATAAGCAGGCGCTAGCAAGCCAATCTAAGCACTCAATTAAAGCGCTGACGTTGCGCAAACTGAGCTTGGTTTGTTGGGTTACTGACAGCTCCGCCTGCGACATTTAGATGAATGTTAAAATAGGAGAATATACATATATCTCGACTATAAGAATCATTCAGTGGAAGACTAAATGTCACTAAACCTAATTAGGTTTGATACGGAACAGTTCCTAAAACCATCTACGGGAACGATGAACTATAGCTTAAAAAAAACAGCTGTGCATAACCTTGTGAGTAAAAATGTACAAATATTTTAAAAAAGGACTAAAAACTAATTAAAGTCCTTTTAATTTATAGGCTTAAATGGTTATCAAATAGCAATTAATAACACAATACAAACTATAAGCTGTACATCAGTACCACTTAGATATTCATTAAAAGTCAGTATTCACAACTCGAAATTAAATATCGTAGTGCAAGCCACATTCACGCTTTATACCGTTAAACCTGGTTTCCTCTTCAGTCATACCCAGTTCAAGCGGTTTACTTGAATGTGTATCACCAACCGAGACATAACCTTGGTCCCATAATGGATGGTAAGGTAGATCAAACTCAGTAAGGTAATCATGAACCTGTTTGTTGCTCCATTCGATGATTGGCAACACCTTATATCGCTTGCCATGGATCGCTAGCACTTGCAGAGTTTCACGGGTGCTCGACTGCGAGCGCCTAAGCCCCGCAAACCAAGTGCCTACTTCTAACTCTTTAAGCGCACGTTGCATAGGCTCAACTTTATTGATCTGGTTATAACGATCCAGTCCATCAATTCCTTGCAACCACAAAAAGCCATATTTGGCCTCTTGCCAGGCAGCACTCAACGGTGAGGCATATACCTTAAGGTTCAAGGTAAGCCGCTCCGTCAGCTCATCAATGAACTTATAAGTCTGGCTAAAAAGGTATCCTGTATCAGTTAAGATCACCGGTATGTCAGACCGCTGGCGACTGACCAGATGCAGCATAACTGCGGCTTGTATGCCAAAGCTAGAGGAAAGTGCCGCCTTGCCTGGCAAGTATTCTAACGCCCAAGCAACTCGTTGCGGCGGCGTTAACTCATCAAGAAATGCATTAACTCTTTCTAACTCTGCGCGCTGCTCTACTTCTGGCGCTGAAAGCAAAGCTGCCAGCGCCTCTTTAGAGATAACAGAATTAATCTGCAAATCAGCCATGAAAGTCCTTAGCAGCATCTAACACTGCGGTCACAACACCGCTACGAACGGTATAGTTACCAAATGTCTCGCCAGTTTCTCGCTCTGAAACATAACGTGCAAATAGGTTATCTAATTCAGCAAGGATCTCAGCTTCTTGGATATTCTCACGGTACAACTTGTTTAACCGCGTTCCTTCAAAGCTTGCACCAAGATAAAGGTTATAACGACCCGGTGCTTTACCGACTAAACCAATCTCAGCGGCGAATGGACGGGCACAGCCGTTAGGGCAACCTGTCATGCGGATCACAATGCCTTGATCCAAGAAGCCATGCTTATCTTGTAATGCTTCGACTTTGGTCAAGAAATCAGGGAAGTAACGCTCCGCTTCGGCCATTGCTAATGCACAGGTTGGCAGCGCCACACAAGCAATAGAGTGACCACGGGTTTCGGTAATAAGCTTACCCATCAATCCGTGCTGTCTTGCTAACGCTTCAACTTTGTCTTTATCAGCTGCGGGGACGCCAGCAATAATAATGTTTTGGTTGGAGGTCATGCGGAAGTCACCTTGGTGAATTTTTGCAATCTCTCTCAGTCCTGTTTGTAGCGGTTGACCCGGCAAGTCTTTAACACGACCACCTTCAATGAATAGGGTCAAATGCCAGTTGTCATCAACACCCTGCTTCCAACCATAGCGATCGCCACGATCACCAATGACCACATCACGCTTTGGCTCAAACTTAATACCAGTTCGCTTTTCAACTTCCGCTTTAAAAGCGTCATAGCCGTGCTTCACAATCGTATACTTAAGACGAGACAACTTACGATTTTCTCGGTTACCCCAGTCACGCTGTACGGTCATCACTGCTTCGGCAAACTTAAGGGTATCTTCCGCTTTAATGTAACCAAAATCGTCAGCTAAACGTGGAAAAGTGGCAACTTCACCATGCGTCGAGCCCATGCCGCCACCAGCAACCATATTAAAACCAACTAACTCACCCGCTTCGGCAACAGCCACAAAGCCTAGATCATTGGTGTAAACATCAACATCGTTATCTGGCGGTACTGCGACTGCCATCTTAAATTTACGTGGCAGGTAAGTCTTACCGTAAACAGGTTCAACCTCTTGACCTTCTGTGGTCACTAGCTTCTCATCATCTAACCATATCTCAGCGTAGGCTTTTGTGTGCGGTAGCATATTGTCAGACAATTGCTTGGCATAGGCATAAGCTTGCTGATGTAACTTCGATTCAACCGGATTTGGGTTACACATCACATTACGGTTTACATCACCACAAGCCGCTATCGAATCCAATGCTTCACGGTCAAGATCTTGAATAATGGTCTTCAAGTTACGCTTTGGGATACCGTGGTATTGAAAGGTTTGACGCGTCGTTAAACGAATGCTGTTTGAACTGGTTAGGTTTGAAGCAATTTCGTCAACCGCTAACCATTGCTGTGGTGAACATACACCACCCGCAACGCGAGCACGCAACATAAAGCTATACAATGGCTCTAATTTTTGCTCTTTACGCTCGTTTCGCAAGTCACGGTCATCTTGTTGATAGAAACCATGAAACTTAATTAACTGCTGATCACCTTCACTAAATGCACCGGTAACCGCGGTGTCCAAACCTTCTTGAATGGTGCCACGTAGGTAGTCACTGTCGGTCTTTAAATACTCGTTTACTGCTAACTTCTTCTCACTCATAGCAAGATACTCTCTATTATTCTTTTATATATGCTGCTGGTAGGTTAACGACCAGCGCCTCATCAATGCGTTCTGTTTGCTCAAATAGAGATCAGTAAACGTCTTTTTGGTAACGCTTTGCTGCTCGCAAGGTCTCTAGGTACTCTTCTGCTTGCTCAATGGTTTTACCGCCAAATTTAACCGCAACATCTAACAGTGCCTGGTGTACATCTTTCGCCATGCGCTCTGCGTCACCACAGATATAGAAATGGGCGCCATTTTCTAACCACTGCCATAGCGTTTCGCCTTGCTCAGCAATCTTATGTTGCACATATACTTTGTGTTCTTGATCGCGAGAGAAAGCTAAATCGATGCGCGAAAGCTCACCACTTTGCAGGTATTGCTGCCATTCTGTTTGGTACAAGAAATCTTGTTCAAAGTGAGGATTACCAAATATCAGCCATGCGTTGCCTTCAATACCGTCGGCTGAACGTTGCTGCATAAATGCTCTAAAAGGTGCCACCCCTGTTCCAGGGCCAACCATGATGACAGGTGTTTCTGGGTTTTCTGGCAGGCGGAAGTGGTTATTAGGTTCAACATAAACTTGTAGCTGTTGTCCCTCTTCTGCACTAGCGAGGAACTGAGAAGCGCCGCCAAAGCGGGTAACACCATCACGCTCATCTTCAACCAACGCTACCGTTAAGTGCACTTCTGATTCCACTTCAGCTTGGCTAGACGCAATAGAGTAGAGCCTTGGCGTGATACCACGAAGCAAGCCAACTAGCTGCTCAGCATTCACTGTTGCGGGATGCTGGCGCACTAAATCAGCCACTTGGTTATTATTAATATATTCGCGAACCAGCGCTTTGTCGCTACTGATGTCGAGCAATGCTTGGCTTTGACTGAGCTCTGCCCAGCCTGTTACCAGTCCAGGGTAAAGTTGTGTTAACTCTTTCTTATTGGTAAGCGCATCTCGCAAGCTCACATTATCGCTGCCTAAAGCCACTTGTTCGTCACCGTTAAGGCTCAAACTTTCAAGCAGCTCATTCACTAACTGTTCACTGTTGGTAAACCATACGCCGAGTGCGTCACCCGCTTGATAACTAATACCCGATTCACCTAGTTCAATTTCAACATGGCGTACATCGCGATCAGAGTCTCGCCCCGTTAGCTTTTGGCTGACTAATAATTCTGCGGTGTAGGGCTTTTGCTTAGTAAAGCTTGAAGTTGCTGATGTTGCAGCGCCAGCAATTGAAACCACGCTAGCACCTGCACTGCCGACTAATGGCTTAACAGCTTCAAGTACGCTCTCTTGCCAAGTAGCAGCGAGCTCTTCGTAATCAACATCACACTCAATAAGCGGTGAAATAGCAGTTGCACCAAGTGCAGCTAAGCGAGTATCAAAATCTTTACCCGTCTGGCAGAAGAATTCATAGCTTGAATCACCTAATGCCAATACCGAGTAATTAAGGTTATCTAACTTAGGGGCACGCTTTGATGACAAGAATTTATGCAATTCGATAGCATCATCTGGCGCATCACCTTCACCATGTGTGCTTACAACGAGAAGTAGCAGTGTTTCTTGCTTTAGCTGACGCGCTTTGTAATCGCCCATTGAAACCAAGTTAACTGCGTAACCTTGCGCTTGTGCTTTCTCAGCAAGCTCAGTTGCAATCCCACGACCGTTACCGGTCTGGCTACCATATAAAATAGTAATCGTTTGCTCTGCACTTACTTGTGGTGTAGCGGATGTTCCTTGCTCTGACGTAGCCGCTAGGTAACCACTTACCCACGCAAGTTGAACGGCACTCAGTTCAGCGGTTAGCTGTTTTAACTTATCGACCTGTCCAGAAGACAAAGGTGATGCGAGTGATGAAAGCTCTTTTAACAACATTAGGACGGCCCAGTATCAGTATAATGTTGGCAAGCTTATCCCCTCGCTCCAAAAGTAAAAAAGAATAAAAGATAATTTTTAATTCCATTTTGGAATATACAAAGTTCGAAAATTAAGCTACAAAAGTAACTGACATTTGAATGAATTCACTTTTAGTGGGCTTGATGACAGCAAACTTCTATCTAAAAGTGTGGCCTAGCGCAAAATTTTTAGTCTGACCAGTACCGGAAACACGATATTGAAAAATATGCACTTGTGTCTAAATTCAGAGTCGCCACAATATGCAACCTTACAAATAAAAAATGACATCTGTCCCTACGAATGTCCTCAACTGAGAGGTTAACCTTTGTGAAGTTAGGTATCCCCAAAGAAAGTCACGCTGGAGAAAGTCGAGTTGCACTCATTCCAGCCAATGTGGCCCGACTCCTAAAAAAGAATGTGCAAGTACTGGTCGAAAGCAATGCAGGAAGTAAAGCCGGGTTTACCGATGAAGACTATATCGCAGCAGGCGCAACAGTCGTCTCCCGCGAACAAGTCCTAAGTAACGCCGATGTAATTACTGTTGTTAACGCCAAAGGCGAACAGCTTGCAGAGCTCAAGACAAGCATTAAACCAGAGCAGATTGTCATCGGTATGATGGATCCTCTGGCGCAACCAGAGAATGCTCAAGCCATTGCAGAGACAGGGGCTACAGCGGTTGCTCTTGAGCTAGTGCCGCGAATTACACGCGCACAAAGCATGGATATCTTGTCGTCGATGGCCACTATTGCAGGTTATAAAGCGGTGTTACTGGCAGCCCATAAAGCACCACGTTTGTTTCCGATGATGATGACAGCAGCAGGCACCCTCAAACCTGCACGCGCTTTCATTATGGGTGTCGGCGTTGCAGGCCTGCAAGCTTGTGCAACCGCTAAACGCTTAGGCGCGGTGGTTGAAGCGTACGATATTCGCCCTGCGGCTCGTGAACAGATCATCTCTGTCGGTGCCAAGCCTGTCGAACTCGATTTAGAAACTGAAAATACCGAAACCAAAGGTGGTTACGCCGCCGAGCAAAGCGATGACTTCTTAAAACGTCAACAGCAAGCAATGGCCAACGTTTTAGCCCAGCAAGATATCGTTATCACCACTGCTGCTATTCCAGGCCGAAAAGCACCTATCTTGATCACTAAAGAGATGGTTGATGGCATGAAAAGTGGCACTATCATCGTTGATCTCGCCGCTGAAACTGGCGGTAACTGTGAGCTAACAGAAGTCGACAAAGAGGTGGTTTACAAAGGTGTGACCATTCTAGGTCCATCAAATGTGCCTGGCAGTGCGGCTAATCATGCTAGCCAAATGTACGGTACTAACATCGAAAACCTACTTAAACTGATTGTCGACAACGATGGTGTATTGCATCTCGATTTCGACGATGAAATTGTTAACGATACTGTTGTGGCGCACAAAGGCGAAGTGGCAAGTGCGCGTCTACGCGATCTTTTAGGACTACCAGCGCAGGAACCAACACCTGAAGCTGCTACACCTGAGGCTAAATAAATGGAAATTTTACTTTTACTGACCCTATTTATGGTCGCAGTGTTCCTCGGCGTCGAGATGATCACCAAAGTACCACCAACACTGCATACACCGCTGATGTCAGGCTCAAACGCAATCTCTGGGATCTCATTAGTTGGCGCACTCTTGTCAGCCGGTTCTGGCGCGGGAGTCTGGGTTAATGTGTTAGGTTTTATCGCTGTGGTACTTGCCACAATTAATGTTGTTGGTGGCTACATGGTTACTAACCGCATGCTAGCTATGTTCAAAAGGAAATAAGCCACTATGAGTACGACGATTATTTATCTCGCCTATTTGGTGGCTGCGAGCTTATTTATCTTAGGGATAAAAGGCCTAACCAAGCCCCGTACGGCAGTACGAGGTAACCAACTTTCAGCACTCGGTATGTTCATCGCTGTCGTGGTTACCTTGTTAGATCAAAGCATTTTGAGCTACGAGTGGATTATTGCTGGTGTGTTACTCGGTGGTACCATTGGCGCTGTGATGGCGACCAAAATCCAAGTGACTTCAATGCCACAAATGGTTGCGATGCTAAACGGTTTTGGTGGCGGCGCGTCACTGTTTATTGCATTGGCTAACTTCCTTGACCCAGAGTCAGCCACTCATACCGTTGCACTGGTATCTATTAGTGCAACAGTGATTATTGGTGCGGTGACGCTTTCTGGTTCATTTATCGCCTTTGCAAAGCTGCAGGAGCTTATCTCTGGTAACCCAATAAAGGTGCCAGGTAATAAAATCTTCAATGCATTGCTGCTGATAAGTGCTATTGGTTTAGCCGTTGCGATTGTGATGGATCCAAGCAACATCAACCTTATCTACGCGCTGGTTGCCGTATCTCTGGTACTCGGTTTGTTGTTAGTCATCCCAATTGGCGGCGCAGATATGCCAGTTGTTATTGCACTGCTTAACTCATATTCGGGTATTGCAGCGGCAACTACAGGTTTCATTACAGGCAATACAGTACTGATTGTATCGGGTTCACTGGTTGGCGCATCAGGTATTATTCTGACGCAGATCATGTGTAAAGCGATGAACCGCTCGCTATTTAACGTGCTATTTGGCGTGATGGCAGAAGGCGGCGAAACCGTTGATGCAGACGAAGTCTATGCAGGTAAAGTCACCTCTTCATCTCCTGAAGAGGTCGCCATGCTACTAGAAACTGCTGAACGCGTTGTTATTGTGCCAGGTTACGGGTTAGCGATGGCGCAAGCACAACATGCTGTACGCGAACTCGCGTCAGTTATGGAAGCGCGTGGCACCAATGTGCTTTACGCTATTCACCCCGTCGCCGGACGTATGCCAGGACACATGAACGTGTTACTAGCAGAAGCTGAAGTACCTTACGAGCAGTTAATCGAGATGGATGAGATTAACCCACAGTTTGAGCAGACTGACGTTGCGATAGTTATTGGTGCCAATGATGTTACCAACCCAATGGCACGCGAAGATAAAGGTAGCCCTATCTACGGTATGCCAATTCTTAACGTCGACAAAGCTAGAACGGTAGTCGTGGTTAAGCGTTCACTTAGCCCAGGTTTTGCTGGCTTGCCTAACCCGCTATTTGCAATGGATAACTCAGTGATGTTGTTTGGCGATGGTAAAAAAGCCATTGTTGAGTTAACTCAAAGCTTGAAAGAAGCTGACTAATCCTTAACGACTGCTCCAAACAAAAAAGACCGCAAATGCGGTCTTTTTTAATTCTAGAACAAGCTTAACTTGTTAAACTTATGTATAAAAATCAGACTTAAAAACAATTATTACCTATACTGGTGCTTATAGTAAATGGAACAAATACTGCGCCTACTTAAGAAGAATAATAATATGAAACAAAATTTCATCTCTACTATCACGGTCAGCTTAATGCTGCTTAGTCCTTTAAGTGCTGTTCAGGCCAATGATGAGCCGACTAAAACCGCTCCTGTTACTAATGAAGCAGCCCAGCAGCCAGCGACCTATCAATGGAGTGACAGTTGGGGCATAGGTATTGGTATGCGCCGCGGTGATATTCCTTACGCCACAGAAGAGGATGAGGTGTATGACACCCTGCCACTTATCTATTTTCAAAATGACTATTTCTACATAAACGGTATGGAAGCCGCGGGACATATTTGGAAAAACGATAATCATCAGGTAAACCTTTATACCCGTTTCCGTTTTGTTGATATCCCGCAAGAGCTGCAAAATGACACCCAGTCTCAAGCATTCGATTTCGGGCTACAATATCGCTTTGTAAAAGATCAGTGGGATGTCGACTTGGCCTTTCTTTCTGACTCAAACAAGCGTAGCTATGGTTATAGCCGCACCCAATACCTATGGGAGTCTGAAGACTGGCGCTTAGTACCCTATGCTGAATTTCAATGGAAAAGTGCTGACTTTAATCAGTTCTATTATGGCTTAGACCAATATGATGTTGGCGGTGGGGTGAGCTTTAATGCGGGTATAAAAGCACGCTATCATGTTATCAGTAACCTATATCTGCTCGGCCAATTTAGTGTTGGCCGCCTAGAAGATGACGTTTATAACCTGCCCAGTATTAACAACCGTTTTCAGTATGAGTCCTTCTTTGGTTTTGGCTTTTTCCCCGAATCAAAGAAAAAGAGTTACTCTGCTAAACCCGTCATAACTAAACAGCAAAAGCCGACGGAATACCTGCGTATTGCCCACGGTTGGGCAACACCATCAAATCTGAATGCAATACTCAAATGGCAAACTAAAACGGACCCTTACAACAACCAGATGACCTCAGCTTTTTATGGTACTCAATTAACTGACAGCCTGTTTAATCTACCAATAGACTTGTACTTAACCCCAGGTTTAGTGTGGCACCATGACTCCGAGGTACAAGACAATATCGCCGAGGCTGTTATCGCAGTTAAGGCTTATTACACCTTTGAGCTAGGTCCACGCTTTAGGCTTGGTGTCGCTGAAGGTTTATCCTATGCCAGCACCGTGACCCACATAGAGTCGAGCGAACTTGCAGAGAAGGATTACAAACCATCGAAATTGCTTAACTACTTAGACTTCTCTTTAGATGTCAATGTGGGCGATATTTTCAATTCACGCGATATGGAAAACCTTTGGTTTGGTTACAGCATCCATCACCGCTCAGGTATTTTTGAGTCTAGCTCAGCTTTTGGTCGTATTAGTGGCGGCAGTAACTATCAATCGGTTTATCTGCAATGGCACTTCTAAACGTTTTGAGATACTAAAAAAGGCCGCATAATGCGGCCTTTTCTCTTTGTAAGCTTTAGCTTTTATCTAGAAACCTTCACTTCAGTCGAGTTAAGCAGTGCCAAGACAGGGTTGGCTGACATCACTCGTGCTTTGAGCGATAAACCTATTACCAGGCCTGCGATAAAACCACCAATGTGTGCCCAATAGGCCACTCCGCCTTGTGCTGCCCAAGCACCAAAAAGATTTATCAATAACCAAATGGCAAAAAATGCCATTGGCGATAGCTTCTTTTGGTAGATGACAAACATAAAGGTGAGGCTGGCGTGCCTAAACCACAGCAAGTACATTCCAAACAGTCCAGCAATCGCACCACTTGCTCCGACCATAAAGATAGCTGAAGTTGGGTCAGACGCTATCTGCGCAAATGCTGCAGCAAAGCCGCATAGAAGATAGACCGCGAGGAAGCGAGAATGACCGAGCGCATCCTCTAAATTGTCACCCACTACATAGAGAAAATACATATTACCCAGCAGATGCATAATATCACCATGCAAGAACATATGACTTAGCAATGGTATCACCTGCTCGCCCTGCATCACTAATGATGGCTGCATAGCAAAATGATCGAACACCCATACAGTGGCTGGTTCACTATAACCATACCCAAAGAAGATGATAATATTTAACGCGAGCAAAGCATAAGTAACCCAAGGCCTGCTCTTTGTTTTGAGGTTATATTCAATCGGCATTTGCAATAGAAATTGAAACAGCCAAGTTTTAACACTGGTTTTCTGATTAAGTTGCTCCAATGCAGCTCTTACTCTAGGAGATTGCACCACCTTTTCTCGTTCATGCTCATCAATCCAAACACCAGTGCAAGAGTGGCAGACATCGACCTCTACCTGAAAGTCATCCATCAAATAATAGTGCTGCATATTGCATTGGCAGTGACTGCATTTTCGAGATGACACGCCTAAATTCTCACCTAAAGCGTTTTCGATACCGACATTGCTATTACCATTGTCAGCGACAGACAGCGCGCCATTTAGCTCGCCACTATCAAACCAAATTCCACCGCATTGAGTACAGCTATCCACTTCTTGACCATGAAAGTCAAAAACTCGCATCGCTTGGCTATTACAGCCAGGGCAGATGATTGTCATTTTATATCCTTATTCGACAGTAATATCAGCAGCTTTTAGCTCAACAGCTAATGCTTGGTAGTTATTCTTTAACATTGGCAGGGTTGATTCAGATACCCCTTTGGTCAGCTCTTTAAGCTTATTTGCGCCAAATTTAGCACCGTAAAAGCGTGTTTCCATTTTAGAAATAATATCGGCCGATGCCATATAAAAGCGCCGCGTCTCGGTTAAGATCTGCGTAGGTGTTTCTAGTGTATTAGCGGAGTAACGCATATTCTCCCAAACAAAGGTGGCCATATTGGGGTGAATACTTTTTAGATCATAAGGGGAGGTCTTTGCAACCGTATCAGCATACTCATTGATTATGGTGACATTGTCATTCACTTCATCATAAAGCGCATGCCGCAAATAGTAATTGTTTTGCTTGTTAGATAATTCATCAAAAATGATAGCCTGTGATAAGCCTTCTTGAGCCGCTAAGTAGACACCAACAATGGTGGCAATGATCATAAATACTTGGCTGATCCAAAAACTGGTTTTTACCAGCTCTTGATTATCTAATTTAGGGAATCGTTTGATTGGTTCTGCGGCAGCTGTAACCTGAGGCTTGACATCCATTTCGTGCTGTACTCCTTGTTGGTAAATACTCATAACCTTTGAACGCCGCAAGCATATACAAAAAGAGCTTTGCTCGCTATAGCCTATAAGTGTTTTTTAGAGCTGTACTAAGTAGTATTTGCTACTCAATATACAAGAATATAGCGACCATTCTCACCATCAACTAAAACGATAAATTTCACTTGCTTATCGTTCACTTATACATCAACATTGGTCATCGGAATTTTAGTCAAAATAAGTGAATTTAAATGCTACATACAGCTGCTATGGAACTAACGTCTCCTTTTATCGAAAATAGAAAAGAGACGTCAACTGATACCAATAGTCACTGGATAAAACTCACTAATGCACAGCGATTTGCCTTTTATACCTTAGCGAAATTGGGCTACCAGCTTTTGTTTGTCCGTAATGCGAATAATTGCAGCACCGCCGTTGCCAGCCAAGACAATAAACTCGCTACAATAGATGATGAAGGTGAGATTAACTTTAATCCGAGCATCGTACTGAGAGAGAACAGATAGCGCTTTTCAATAGCGCCCTCCTCTGCCCTACACTGCCTGCGGTTTCTGACTAAACAACAACACAGCACTTCGTCCTAGCAAAGTATCAATTATCGATGGCCCATGCTCGCCGAGTTCTGCTGATGCCTTAGCATTAAGCGAACCTAATGTTTTATATTGCGCAGAATCCAATTGGCTAGAACCGCAGATAGAGAAAAATAGCTTCACGATACCGCTAAATGTTGGTAACTCAAGCGCTCTCAGCCAAGAGGTTCGCAATGCATCACGGCAACTAAAATCTAAGTGTTCCATCAGTAAACTTGCAAACTTAGGTTCGAGTTGGGTTAAAAAATCAGATTTATGAGGGAAATGATGACTAATACCGGTACGGCTGATACCTGTTGCTTCAGACAAGCTTGAGTAGGACATAACGTCATAACCCATTTCTAGGATCTGCTTTTGCGCTTCCATTAAGATCTGCTCGATAGTGTGCTTAGTTTCAGCTTTGGAACGCTTTGGCATAATACTTCCCCATTGGCTTTGTGCAATTGATCTCACTCTATCAAAAGCATGCTACTGAAACTCGCATCTTGTGTAGCAATCTGACTGGTGTTCAGCTTAGGTTCAGCTAAATACGGTTGCTATGCTTATTAAGATTGGACTTTATCAGCAGACTTGCAGGTATTAGCACGTTGGGATCACGTTAGATAAATACTAGCTTTCTTTTGCGCCAAAACGTTTTAGTTAGCTATTAGGTATATCAAGCTTCGCTTTCAATTCTAGAAAAGAAAAGTCGTGGCGCTTCGCCCACACCCGAGCAAGGAGGACTGCTCGTCCTTATCCTCCTTGCATCCACCATGACGCCCCGACGAAGTTGTTGCTCCTCATGCTCCAATAAAAATGGCCTAACGGCTCAGATGAGACATCCATGTCCCGCCGAGCCTGAACCATCATCTGATAGGCAGGATGCCTGAATGTCTTGAAGTGCATGGATGCACGGGAAAGACCATGATGGTTCTACGGCATTTTCATCTCCGCACTTCGGCAACTCCGATGGGGAATCGGTGTGCTCTACGAGTTTTGTAACTCAATTTTGCCCCAAAGTTGGTTAGCCTTTGAGTGAAGGTTGATTACATTTTTGAGGTAGCGCTACCAGATAGCGAGTTATGAGTTGCAGCTTCACTGTTATCAATCGCCTGCAGCGGGCGCATGTGCAGACACTGCTGAAGCTCGCCGCTAGTACGTCCGTGTTGGCTCAACGAAAACATCCCTGTTTTCGACGGCTTCAGCCGTATCTACACCTAGTAATTGGTGTACTCATTAGAGCTAGTCGTTTAGGGGCGAACTTGGAAATGCCCCAAAGTTGGTTAGCCTTCGCATGAAGACTAATTACATTTTTGACTGGTGTTACCAAGCAACCTGTTTGAACTTGTGGCCTCATGGCTATTAATCGCCTCCAGCGGGGTATGTGCAGACACTGCTGAAGCACGCTTCAAGTACGTCCGTGTAAGCTCAACGAAAACATCAGACCTCCATGGACGGAGGGAATGCCAAATTATGTATGGAACGGAATTGGTCATGTTTTCGACGGCTTCAGCCGTATCTACACTGGTTAACAGGTGTTTCAATTTATACCCTTGCGGTTTGAAGCTTAACGCGGAAATGGCCCAAAGTAGCTTAGCCCTCTATTATTTATCAAACTGCGCTTGACCAAAGTCGTGAGCTTCCAGCTCACACTCGGCCAAAAGGGGATCAACAGCAATCCCCTCTTGGATCACCCCTGCCGCCCCGACGAAGTTGTTCAGCCTCACTCATTTTCGAAAATAGCTATCGCCTTATATTCGCCATCCATGGCTCACCTAAGGCTAACTCGGCATCCATGCCTCACTCACGCGATTTGTCTTCGATGAGTTCGGCAACTCCGATGGGGAAATAGATGTTTTCCGCTAGTTTTGTAACTCACTTTTGCCCCAAAGTTGGTTAGCCTTTGAGTGAAGGTTGATTACATTTTTGGGGTAGCGCTACAAGATAGCGAGTTATGAGTTGCAGCTTCACTGTTATCAATCGCCTGCAGCGGGTGCTGGACAGGATGTCCGAATGTCGTGAACACATGGATGTGAAGGAACGACCTCATGTGCAGACACTGCTGAAGCTCGCCGCTAGTACGTCCGTGTAGGCTCAACGAAAACATCCCTGTTTTCGACGGCTTCAGCCGTATCTGCACTGGTTAACTGGTGTTTCAATTTATACTCTTGCGGCTTGATGCTTAACGCGGAAATGCCCCATTGTAAGTTATCACCGACTGACCACTCACTTCACCAAAGAGATATTTGACTTACTTTTTCTCATATCAGTAACTCTGTCTACAGAGTTAGAAGCTTACTAGTGTGACCAAGTAATATGGTCACACCCGAGGGTCTTAACTCAAAATTTCCATAGTTTCATCAATGTACTCTTCAAACTCACCGTTGTATTTTGCAAGAAACGATCTTTGTTTAGTATTTTCACCAATACAAATGAGTTTTGCTTTGTTTTTGAAGTGTTTTTCGTTGTATGTTGTAGCCGAGTTGGCATTACTTTTAGAATCTGCTATCGAAAATATTAACTGCTGACTAACTGAAGAATTCTTCTTGATAAATCCAAGTATTTCATTCTTACTTTCGTCTTCAAAGTCACCTTCGAATATAGCATCAAGGACAAAAGGAAGCACATGTGTGTAATCAGTTTTCTTTATCATTTCAACAAATGAAAAATTGTAAGCTAGAAGAGTTTTCAGTAACTCAACACCTTGTCTAGGAAAAGCTGGAATATCATACAACAAATAGAAACGTTCATCTTCAAATGGTTTGATTTTTAACTCTGAGGCATATTTTGCAAATATAGACTTAAAGGTGTAACTAGCACTGCGCCTTTCTTTTTTAACTGCATCGTCAGTCTTTAACTTACTGAGTTTACCTTCTACCTCATATATCTTTGATGTAATTTCGCCTAGCTTGCTCTTTAACTCACCTGACAATTCGACGTTTACTTTATTTTTTAACCATGATTCGAACGTGACATTATCCACTTTGTATTCTAGAAGCTCATAATACTCTTCCTCAACGACCTTCTTCTTCTCATTAATGTCATTGATTATAGAGTTGAGTTTTCCCTGTGAATCTTTAAGTTCTTTAATGTTCTTGTTTAACTCTTCAAGTTGTTTATCTGTGTCATTTAAGTCCTGAAGATAA
The DNA here is from genome assembly GCF_041468565.1 of Shewanella sp. 10N.286.54.B9. Classification (NCBI taxonomy): domain Bacteria; kingdom Pseudomonadati; phylum Pseudomonadota; class Gammaproteobacteria; order Alteromonadales; family Shewanellaceae; genus Shewanella; species Shewanella sp. 10N.286.54.B9. The sequence continues at coordinate 54,993 of NZ_JBFRIY010000024.1, read as the reverse complement.
TTATATGTATCTCCAACAGAGTGAGATAACTCGTGTGAGCATGTTGGGCACTTTGTATCAGCTAAAATATCATTATTTAAACTTCGTTTTACTCTACGCAGCACCTTTCTGCTTTCTTCTAACAGTGTTATTTTATTACATATTGAAAGGTATTCTTTTTCTAACTCTATTAGCTTGGACTTGTTCTCTTTGTATGGCTCGATATATTCAATTGTCTTTGCTGTGAATACTTCGTCCTTCAACTTAGCAAGTTTAAGTTTCTTATCGTTTTGCTCTATCTTGTGAAGAAGTCTAGATTCAGCTTCTAGATCTTTCTTTTCTTTATCGAGTCGGCTTTTCTCCAGGTGATCATAGTTATTTGTTATACCTAGGAAGTAATCAAAGAAATCATTCTTGAAGTTTTTGACGAAATCCAATCCTCTAAATGATTTATGACGATAAACCCAACCAACATCTTGAGCTATGTAATAAGGCAAAAACATTGCTTCAAGTGAAGCTGGTTTGTAATCGTTGTCATACTCTAGATGTAGAGTGAAACCAAATAATTCAGATAGAAACGCTTTTAACTTTACGTGTTCTCTAGATTTGTTACCACCTATACCTATAAACTTCACTGGTGGCTTTTCTGCAACTCTTATAGAAACTATTTCATCGTCTCTTACAATTGAAACTTTTGTTGTGGTAGGGTTGTAAATGGTGAAGTCTAGTCTAAAAATCACTCCTTCTTTAAGTAGCTCTGCAAGTTTTATCTTCTCATCATTTATGCCGAATGTATAGAGAAGTGCTTGTATAAAGGTACTTTTTCCAGACGTATTCTTACCATGAACGATATTAATACCTTCGGTAAATATAGTGTTGAAATATTTTTGTCCCTTGCTGCTATAAGCAAAGAAATTGTTATATTCTACTGAAACACTCAATTTTTAATCATCCACTTTATTAATTGATTCAAAGTATGCTGCATACATCGTGGCTTTTAATGTTTGATCGTCCAAACTTGAACTACTTTCATCCTTAAACTTTTTAGCCAATTCTTCTATACAGTCATCTTCGCTGAAACCGCTACATTGACGGTAGTTAGATTTTACAAACTCTAGGATTTTCTGATGCTCAGCTTCATCTTTACTTTTAAATAAATCAAAGGCCAAACTGAATTTCATCTCAAAGGTTTCACGTTCGAATGGCTTAACCCCTAGCTTTTTACCAACTTCTCTCTTATGATCTCGCCAGAACTGAAAGGCTTTAGATTTTGTTGTAATGATCTCTATAGCATTATTAATGTCTTGGCTTTGTACTTGTTTTGACTTATCAGAAAGTCTAGCAATGCTCTTTTGGTTGTAAGCTAGCTCAACACCCTTAAACAATCTAAATATAGACTCTAACGCTGCTTTAGAATCACTAATTTTTCTATCAAAAATATCTTCAAGTTTGGTTCTTAATTGATTTTCTTGTTCTTTATTCGTTTTATTAAAATCTATATATAAGAACTTCAAATTTCCTAACTCATCACACAAGTTTTCGATATTGTATGATTCGTATTTTTCAAGTTTGGTGGTTATAGCCTTTTGTATAATTGGGTCTAACTCATCATAAATGACTTCAGAGTCTTCCTCGTTTACAGCCTGAGCATAAGTTTTACTTTGACTTTTATTACCAACCTTGCGAGTTACTTTCTTTTCGAGTTGCATGGTTGTATTTGATGAAAAGTACAGGTCATGATTATAGCTGCAACATTTAGGATGCTCATCTGAAATGAGTGATTTACCTACCTTGAGTATCTTGACTATTATTTCGGCAAGATCAACACCAATTTTCCAACTACCACTGGATTTCTTTTTCGATTGATAGGTTTCTACTTTGACTGCTTTCCCATGGTCATCAAGATAGCAGAACAGTATATCTTCTAGATGCTCAAGAGATAGGAAATACTTCGTTCCATCAAATTTGCTATCGTAGTTATCCAGTATGATGAAAAGAGCCATGTTTCTCTGCAAAGAAAAGCCTTGCTGTGCCCTAACTCCTGCATTTACGCTTTGATCAACCAACACCATTTCCTTGAATCTATTGTTTTGCTCTAATAACTTGCTAGTCTGAGTGTCTTTATATCATATTTGATAAAGATTTTGTAATGATTTTCTTTTAATACATATGCTTAGATGAATTGCCATTACTCATTAGTAATGATAAAAAATCGCATGCCAACCTTCTAGGAGAGCAACCGAATTTAAGAGTTTATCCAACAACTTCCGTAGACCCTTCTGGCGGCTTAGAAGCTTTTAGGAGGCATTACAAGCAGGATTTGCCATACCTCAAGTAATTTTAATTTTGCTTATGATGTAGCACGTTTATGTCCAAAAACGAGCTAGCGACTACCATGAGCTTGCTAGGTATTCATCTGAATTGGGCTGTGCAAGCTTCTAAATCATGGATGATTTAGTAGAGCCTATAGGGATATATTCACGGCGACTTGCAAAGGTTCAATGCAGCTGAATTACGCTTGATTGCCATATATCCCCTTAAGCTCGATACTGATCTTAAGGCTCGCTACGTTAAATCAATCCTATCCAGAATTAAGTCACCAAACGAGACTTTACAGTTACAGTCGAGGAACTACGCTCGACGACTCTGGCTGCATGCTTTGCTCTGCTAACCAGCGCTTTGCACTTGATTGCCCCATAATCTTAATCAACGTCGGCTCTAGGTAACGACCTAAATCGGGTTTACGCCAATACATGTAACCAGGTAAGGGTTGTACAGTGCCTGCGCCAAAGGTGCGCTGTATAAGGCTAGAAAACTCCGCAATACTATCATCATTAGGTACTGTTAGCAGCGGCCAAAAATCGGTTAAAAAGGCATTAAAACTATCAAAGGATTGCAGCTGCTTTACACTGTAGCGCTGTAATGCTTGCGCCAAAATAGGAACGCTCCAGTGGGACATAAACTCGGTATTGGCTATCACATCGATATTGCGCCGATGGTATTGCTGCCAAGCTAAATCTAGGCTATTCGTTTCATTGGCTACCCGCCAAACTAGGTAAAGATCAGATAACCACTCATGCTGGTAGGTGCTGTTAATCTGTAGATTTAGGCTTTGCATTGCCGCTATCGCTTCAAGGTGACCCAACTCATGCCAGTAGGTCAGTTCATCTTGCCGATTAAGCGCTAACGAGTAATGACCCGTGCCCCAGTTTACGCTGCGCTTATGCGGCAGTTTAGCAAAATCAGTCACCAAGACTCCGGCAATTTCGCGGTGAAGGATCGGTAACACCATGGCTGCACGTGCGCCCATTGAGAGCTGAAGTAATTGGCTGTTAGGCAACTGGGATCTAGCTGACTGAGGCAGTGTTTCTAAACAAGTCGCTAGTGTGTCACGTTCGCAGATGAGAGCCTTTTGGCTTGCAACATCCACCCAAATAATACCACTTGAAAGCAGTAAACCCGCAGCTAACACTATAGCCATTGTGCTACTTCGCTATAGGCTTGCCATGGTAATCTTAATAGGGTCAACGAGATGCTCCTTTGCAAACTCAACAGCAACTTGGTTGTTACGGCTTAATGCACTCAAATGTAGAAAAAATGCCACAATGGCGGGCTCTTTCACAGATTCCCCCCTGATTGTACCTAATTTTTAATGATGTTGAGCAAATCTGCGCTAGTTTGCGTTAGAATAATGAGTAATTTTTCAATATATTCGAGTTTTCCGTGGTAGAAAAAGCGCAGTTTTCATCTCATCTTTATCATCCTAAGTACTGGCTCCTGTGGCTAGGAGTAGGACTTATGCGTCTCACGCAACTATTGCCTCTGCGTATTCAAATGAAAATGGGCGCAGCGCTTGGCAGACTAGCAATGCGTATTGTTGGCAAACGGGTGAATACTGCTAAACGTAATTTAGAGCTATGTTTTCCTGAGATGAGCGCTGCCGAACAGCAAACTCTGCTACGTGAGAATTTCGAACAAACAGGTAAAGCGATCTTCGATACCATTAATGGTTGGTGGTGGTCGGATGAAAAAATCCAGCAGCATATGAGTATAAAAGGCCAACAACATGTGCAGCAGACATTAGATAATGGCCAAGGGGTGATCCTATTTGCTGTTCACTGCTTACCGTTAGAGATGGGCGCACGCATCTTTGGCCAGTTCCAACCCGGTGTCGGCGTTTACCGTCCGCACAATAACGCGGTGATGGAGTATTTGCAGGTTAAAGGGCGTTTGCGTTCTAACAAAGCGCTAGTGCCGAAAAGAGATTTACGCCAAATGGTACGAAGCTTACGAGCGCCTAATGTTATCTGGTATACCGCCGATCAAGATTTTGGCCGCTCGAGTGCCACTTTCATCCCTTTCTTTGCAGTTGAACAAGCCGCGACAATTACAGGGGCAACCACGCTGGCAAAGCTTGGCAAAGCTAAAGTGCTGCCGTTTTTTGTAGAGCGAAATAGCACTGATACTGGTTACAACATCGAGATCCAAGCGCCGCTAGATAATTTCCCTGGTGACAATGAAATTGAAGATGCTAAGCGTGGTAATCGCATCATTGAGCAAATTATCAGCCGTAACAAATCACAATACATGTGGCTACATCGACGCTTTAAAACCCGCCCGAACCCAGAAGATCCGTCACTGTACAAATAGTTATTACAGCCCTTTGTTAAACTGACAAAGGGCTACCCTCTCCTTGCTAGCAGCTCTCTTACTATAACTCCAAGCGAATAGCTTGCCAAAAGCCAAATAGGTGTGAATCCCTAGCGTACACAATACCTTGCTAATATAAATTTGAATTCTAAGGTATTTAAGACACTTGCTCGCTGTCAAAAAGACACGCAATGTCATATAGACAGCACGCACAACTGTTAAAATGACACACCCCGCCACACTAAAAACCCACCAAAACAATATAAATCAACAACATAAGTAGTTGGCACGGTATCTGCTCTAGCAAGGTTCGCCTGAATAACAATAACGTTGCGCTAAGAGGACTTATGAGCAAACAAAGACTAACTGCAATCGCATTACTGCTGGTGCTAATTGCTTCATTTACCGTACTGCTGAGTATTGGTAGTGAGATCTATCGAGAGAAGCCACCGATCCCGACCGCTTTTATCGATAACCAAGGACAAACATTGTTTAGCAAAGATGATATCGAACAGGGTCAGTTAGTTTGGCGCTCTATGGGCGGGCATCAACTGGGGTCTATTTGGGGTCATGGCTCATACGTTGCGCCAGACTGGACTGCAGACTGGCTACACAAAGAAGCTCAGGCTTGGTTAGATATCACTGCGATGCAACGCTTTAATAAAGACTTTGCTCAACTCGATTCACAGCAACAAGCAGGACTTGAGCAAGCTCTACGAGAAGATATTCGTCGCAATACAGTGGTTCAGCAAGCCAATGGCGATACAAATATCACCCTTTCAACCACTCGTATCGAAGCGATAAAACAGGTTGAGCAGCACTATGTAGCGCTATTTGGTGACGATCCTAAGTTATCATCGCTGCGCGAACAGTACGCGATGAAAGAGGCAACCGTTCCTAGCTTAGATCGCCGCGAAAAACTTAATGCCTTTCTATTTTGGGGGGCTTGGGCTGCTGTTACTGAGCGCCCTGATACCGACTACACCTACACCAATAACTGGCCGTTCGATCCGCAAATTGGTAACACACCAACCTCAGATAACGTTGTTTGGTCAATTTTAAGTATTGTCACTCTAATCGCTGGTATTGGTGCACTGGTTTGGCACCATGCCAGTGGTAAACATGAAAGCTTACCCAAGCCTGCCAATCAAGATCCTTTGTTTTTGACTAAACCGACGAAGTCGCAGAAGGCTGTAGGTAAATACTTTGTCACCGCGATAGGTCTGTTTTTACTGCAGATATTGCTCGGTGGGATCACCGCCCACTATGCCGTCGAAGGGCAAAACTTTTATGGCATTCCACTATCAGAGATCTTGCCCTACTCGGTCACGCGAACTTGGCACACCCAGCTGGCAGTATTTTGGATTGCCACCGCTTGGTTAGGCACGGGGCTTTACATTGCACCAGCACTGTCAGGTCACGAACCTAAGTTCCAGCGCATTGGCGTTAACGTACTCTGGGTTGCCTTAGTGGTTGTAGTCCTTGGATCTATGGCTGGTGAATGGATAGGCGTTCAGCAGTACTTTGACCTAGACATGAACTTCCTATTTGGCCATCAGGGTTATGAATATATTGATTTAGGCCGTGTGTGGCAGGTGCTATTACTTGTAGGCCTGCTTATCTGGCTAGCGCTAGTTACCGCTGCCATGCGTCCAGCGTTAAAAGTTAAAGGTGAGATGCGTCCAGTCATTTGGGTGCTATACGCTTCATGTGTAGCGATTGGCTTATTTTACGGTGCAGGACTATTCATGGGTAAACACACCAACCTCGCGATTGCAGAATATTGGCGTTGGTGGGTCGTTCACTTATGGGTTGAAGGCTTCTTTGAAACCTTTGCCACCTCTGTGATTGCCTTGATGTTGGTTCGCCTAGGACTCATCCGAGCTCGCAGCGCTAATGCTGCGGTTCTATTTGCTACGGTTATCTTCTTAACCGGTGGTTTGATTGGTACTTTGCATCACCTGTACTTTACCGGTACACCAACGTCTGTGATTGCATGGGGCGCGATCTTCTCCGCGCTTGAAGTGGTTCCGCTAGCATTGATTGGCTTCGAAGCGGTTGAAAGCTATCGTCTACGTGCTGCAAGTCCGTGGATGATCCGTTATAAATGGGCGATTATGTTCTTTGTGGCAACAGCCTTCTGGAACTTAGTCGGAGCAGGCATATTAGGCTTCCTCATTAACCCACCGATTGCGCTGTACTTTATTCAAGGTCTAAACACCACAGCAACTCATGCTCACGCCGCATTTATGGGCGTATACGGCATGCTAGGCATGGGACTGATGTTGTTCTGCTTACGTGGACTAACCGGGCAAATGCAGTGGAATGAAAAGCTATTAAAAGGCGCTTTCTGGACCATGAACATTGGCTTGGCGGCAATGGTGTTTATGTCGCTACTGCCTGTGGGTATCGTGCAGTTCTTTGCAGTTATCGACAATGGCTACTGGTTTGCTCGCTCACCAGAGGTGATCCATAGCCCACTGGTTGAAACCTTAGTGTGGATGCGTATGCCAGGTGATGTATTATTTGGTTTTGGCGGTCTGTTTATGGGCTACTTCCTATTCGACATTATCAAAAAGGCGCTTGGCAAGAAGAAAGCTGCTGAACTGGACAATGACCAAGCGTCAGCAAGTGCATAAACCATAAAAATAGTGTTAATTGAGGGGGCCACTTTGTGCCCCCTTTTGCTATCAGTATGACAGTATATTTGACACCACTAGTCTTGAGCTTTAATGTCAAAAAGACAAAACTCACATCGCACTCAACAAAAGCAGATCGTCGCTTGGCGACGCTATGGATATAACCTATGTCTTTAAGCCAAACAGACCTTACTCGTATCGCCTTAGATATTACTGCAGGTCTGTCTGATCACGACCGCTTCTCGCGCTTACTCGATACCATAAGACAAACTTTGCACTGTGACGCTGCAGCGCTACTGCAATTTACTGGTCAGCAATTCAATCCACTTGCTATCGATGGTCTGAGTCCAGATGTGCTTGGACGGCGCTTTATTCTCAGCGAACACCCAAGACTTGAAGCTATCGCTCGCGCCGGTGATATTGTGCGTTTTCCAGCAGACAGTGAGCTGCCCGACCCATACGATGGCCTTATTCCCCATCAAGGCGATCACTTAGTGGTGCATGCCTGTATTGGCTTACCGCTATTAGCTAATGGCGATCTTATTGGTGCGGTCACCATCGATGGTTTCGATCCACAGCAGTTTAGTGCTTTTAGCGACAACGAACTACGTACCTTGAGTGCGATAGCTGCAGCGTCACTCAGTAATGCCTTGATGATCGACAAACTGGAGAAACAAGCGGTTCAATCGCAAGAGGTCACCGCCGTTGCAAGGATTAATACCGATGCACCAGTGGAGATGATTGGCCAGTCTGCCGCAATGAACACACTGCAAAATGAGCTAAATGTTGTGGCTGGGACCGATTTAAACGTATTGATTTTAGGTGAGACAGGTACAGGTAAAGAGTTGGTTGCTCAATCAATACATCAGCTATCTAACCGCGCCAAGCAGCCATTGGTATATTTGAACTGCGCTGCACTGCCGGAATCAGTCGCTGAAAGCGAGCTTTTTGGTCATGTGAAAGGCGCATTTACCGGTGCTATTAGTCATCGTAGTGGTAAGTTCGAAAAAGCTGACAATGGCACGCTGTTTCTTGATGAAATTGGTGAGTTACCGTTAGGGCTGCAAGCTAAACTATTACGCGTACTGCAGTATGGCGATCTACAAAAAGTTGGTTCCGATAAAAGCCTTAAGGTCGACGTGCGGATCATTGCTGCCACCAATAAAGATCTCAAACAAGAGGTGCTGGCTGGGCGCTTTAGAGCTGACTTGTATCATCGACTCAGCGTATTTCCGATTATGGTGCCACCTCTGCGAGAACGAGATGGCGATATCACCTTGCTGAGCGGTTTTTTTGTCGAACGTTGCCGACAAAAGCTAACCCTGAAAAGCTTAAGGCTCGATAGCCACAGCTTAGCGCTACTCAATGGTTACGACTGGCCTGGTAACATTCGAGAACTGGAACATGTTCTGCACCGCGCCGCGGTGCTTTCAAGAGCGCAATCAACATCAGATAGTTGTCTTATCGCACCGCAGCATTTTGACTTTCAAGCAGAAGCAATCCAGAGTGTTACTAGCAAACCTAAGTCTGGTGCTAAGGCGCTGCCAAGCAATCAAACCTTAAAACAGGCTACGGCGACATTTCAGTCGCAATACATTCAGCAGGTACTCACAGAAAACCAAGGCAACTGGGCTGCTACAGCCAGAGCATTAGCGCTCGACTCAGGTAATTTGCACCGATTGGCTAAACGTATTGGCATAAAATAGCTAATTTAAACAAGCGATAAAGTTAGCTGGCACGTATAAGCAAAACAGAAACAATCAGGTCGTTCTATTACGTTGCAAAAGGATTAAGCACATTGAGAACATCGACAAACACTCATTTTTTCACCATGCTAATTTGTGGTGTAAGCATTAGCTGCAGCAGTGCTTATGCAGCACAAGAACCGCATACAAGCATTAATGCCAGTTGCGATCTTAGCCTCCAAGCAGCGCCTTTGTATCAAGCAGAGCAGCAGATCCACTATCGCCAATTAAGCAACGGCTTACAAGTGAGAACTTTAGTTGTCGACGGCTCATCATCTGTATCAATTGCAAGCCAGTTTGATGTCGGCTCCCGAGATGAAGTAAAGGGCCAAACGGGTTATGCCCATCTGTTTGAACATATGCTGTTTAAAGGCAGCAAAAACGCTCCCGGCGACAGCTATACCCAAACCATGAGCGAGCTGAGTGGTCAATTCAACGCCAGCACCTTTTTCGACTTCACCAATTATTACCTCACGATTCCAGCTCCGGCATTGGAACTCAGTTTGTGGTTAGAGGCAGATCGCTTCCGCTATCCAGCGCTCACTGCAACCACAGTAAAAAATCAACAAGCTGCCGTACTTGAAGAGATGGCCACCAGCATCGATAACCAACCTTATGTGCGCAAAGCAATGGAGTTCTTGTTATCTCAAGTTGAAGGTACGCCCTACGGCCATGCGGTGATAGGCTCTGTTACCGATGTAAAAGCCGCGACACCTGCATCGCTCAATGCGTTTCATCAGCGTTTCTATCGGCCAGATGCCATGCAATTGAGTTTAGTCGGTAATATTCCTAAGCAGGCTGATACTTGGATAGACAATAGCTTTGCCAGTTGGGAACAGCCTAGTGATAAACGTCAGCCATTGGCAGAACTCAACATTAATGCCAAGGCTGTGCATGGTGAGATTATCGATGAACGTGGCCCTTGGCCAGCCGTATTACTAGCTTGGCATACCGCTGGCGCAGGCTCAGAAGATGCAGCAGCACTGGCACTGCTAGAGGCTTATCTGTTTCAAAATAAAAGTAGTCTCATTGAACGCACTAGCCTTGAAGATCCCGACCAGCTACTGACTTACTCCATTCCGCTACAAATGCAGCATCATGGCGTCACTAATCTGGTACTGGTGCCTCGAGCGCGTACCTCGCTTGATACCTTAACCGACAATGTAGAGCAGCTTATCGCATCGGTAACGACTAAGCCGATTGCTGCACAGCAGCTTTGCCAGCTAAAACAGATCTGGCTCGATAAACGCTTAGCAAGATTAGATAACCCATCACTAATGGCTCGAGCCTTATCTGCAACTCAGCCACAGGACAGCGCTACGCCATTAACTGGCGAGTGGCAAAGAATTAACTCTGTTAGCGCTAGTGACTTACAGCGGGCAAGCGAGCGCTACTTTAGTCACAAACGGGTGCGGCTAGATCTACTACCACCGTGGCATATACGTGCAGCAAAGACGATTCTTGAGTGGCTACCAAAGGGCGCTGCAGATAGCCTTGAAGAGAGTGTAATGTGATGAGACATTGGATAAAGCAGCGGATGAAACTGACAAGTATCGCATTGATAGGCTATTTAGGTCTGTACCTGTTAGGTTGCCAACAAACTCAAATTGATTTTACCGATAGCGCAACGGCCACGTTACCGCAGTTCGACAAGATCCAAGCCGCGCCTGTGGTTAATGCAATGCACTTTGAACTCAAGCATAGCGTTGAACAGCAAAATTATGTTGATGGCAGCAAACTATTTATATTTTCCGACCCACAATCTGGCCTAGATAAGCTTACTCTTGTGGCATACAGCAAACTCCCCTTTGCCAATGTCGATGTACTGCTCGCTGCATTTGAACAGAAGCGCCGCAGGCTTAGTGCAAAACAAAGTTTAAGCTGCGCCGATAGCATACGTTTTCGCCCCTCCTTACACAGTATTGCCATCAGTATTAGCTGCTATCAGCTGCCCACTGAGGCCGCCACGCTATTAAGCGATTTTTGGCAAGCAGATAGTTTTACCGAAATTGATATTGGCAACGTAAAACGGCAGTTAAAACTGGCTAAACATATCAACGCCTTTAGCGGTGCAGAGATAGATACAGTTTGGGCTAAAACCATCTTGGGCGAAGCGCATATCTACAATCAAGCGCTCAATGATAGCGAGCTTGCCGATAACTTAACCCTTGCAAAGCTTAACGCAGTTAGAAATACAATACTGTCACAATCATCTTGGGCGGTATTAAGTAATCAAGCTCTATTTTCCGGCGAAACTGGCGAAAAAAGCTTACCCAATATACTCTTGTCTGATGCTGCTGCATTATCGATAGCAGTCAAAGCAGCAACAGATTACAGTGATACTCCCCAAAAAAAACAGCCTGATATCGCGCTCGGAAATGAACCGAAGAACCTCTATGTTATTGACGCCCCAGACAGCGTGCAGACACAAATAAGAGTCGGTTACCCACTCGCTAGAAAGTCGAGCACATCCGCAACCAACCAAGCACAAGTCATCTTAGATAACAGCGCAGGCGCGCAAGACTGCCAGCTATTAGCCAGCTGGCTAGGTCGCAGTTTTAGCGGCCGACTGTATTACGATTTGCGAGAGGTGCGCGGCCTAACTTATGGCATCTATGGTCGCTGCTATGACAATCCACTTTCACGCACAATTAAGTTCTATGGTAGCACCCAGTTGCAGCATACCGGCGCCTTTATTGATGGGGTACTTAAGCATCTTACGCTCGCGGCCGACAGCCCTGTCAGCCAAGCTGAACTCAAGGCAATAAAGACCTATAACAGCAGTAAGCTGCTGCTTCGTCAAGACAACCCAATGGCACTAGAGGCCGATACTATTCGCCAGTTGACCTCAGGTTATTCTCCGGCATACCCACAGATGTTTGCCGATAAAATTGCTCAGTTGAATGCTGACGAGTTGCAAGCTATCGCCAGTCATGTATTTAGCCGTACACCTTATATCGTGATCCGCGGCGATCTGGATAAAATACGTCAGGATCTACAGCAAAAATTACCGAATTGGCAGATTATTGAAGTGTCAGCCAATGACTAGTATCCATTTGGGCTTAAACAGATTACTTATTAAATTAGCTTGTTATAATGCGCGCCATTGTGAGTAAGAGAACGAATTATTGATGACATCTTTTAGCGCACCATTGCAACTATCTACTGCAAACGTTGAGCAGCAAGAATCAAGCCCATTGGCGCGCTATCAGCAGCATCTAAGCCAATCAGGATTTGTCGACGATAAAAGCCAATATCAAGCGATAGAAGCTTTAGAGAAATTGTACCAAGCACTGACATCCACGCACGCTAACAAACCGCCTTATCAAGCAATTAACGGCTTATATTTGTGGGGCGATGTTGGTCGCGGCAAGACCTTTTTGATGGATCTATTTTATAACAGCGTCGAGGGTGTCCCTCGGTTAAGGTTGCACTTTCACCGCTTTATGGCACGTATTCACAAAGCGTTAATCACGGAGTCAGGTCATAGAGATCCGCTACAGCGTATTGCTAAAAATATTGCAGCTGAGTGCCGTGTGCTCTGTTTTGATGAGTTCTTTGTATCGGATATTGGCGATGCAATGCTACTTGGTAAACTTTTTGAAGCATTGTTTAGTGAAGGAGTAACCTTAGTTGCCACCTCCAATATCCCTATCGATGAGTTATATAAGAACGGCCTGCAAAGGCAACGTTTTCTCGCCACCATTGCACTGTTAAACCAGCATACTCAGCAGTTACACCTTAGTGGTGACGTTGACCACAGGCTGCATGATACAGCTTACAAACAACGTTATTTTGTTAACGATGCTCGACAGCAACATAGTGACTCTGCTGCGTACTTTGACTCAATGTTGAATTCGTCAGCGCCTATTTCAACAGCACTCATCGTTCATGGGCGGCTGATTGAGACTATCAAATATAACGAGCACATAGCCTGGTTTAACTTTGATGCCCTATGCGATGGCCCACGTTCACAATTAGATTATATCGACATCGCCAGCCGCTTTAAGGTGGTGATCTTGTCTGCTGTGCCAGTACTAGGCGGTGAGCCGAGAAGCTGGATCCGCGCCCGTGGCACCGAAGACGGCGCTGTAGCCATAGAGACGGGTGAGAGACAGTTGTCCTATGCGGTTAATGATGACCCTGCCAGGCGTTTCATCAGTTTGGTCGATGAGTTATACGATCAGGGCGTCACTCTGTATATCCAGGCCGATGTAGCTATGGAGGCGTTATATACCGGCGGCGCGTTAAGCTTTGAGTTTAGGCGTACTTTAAGTCGGCTCACTCAGATGCAGTCAAAGGCCTATTCAAGTAATTAAGCACTCACGCCGTAATATGCAGCCGTGTTATTTCTGCGGATTGATCTCGTAGTCAAAATGATAACGGTGAACACCAGATTCTATCTTAATCATCATCGAGCCAGAGATCCCGGCAAGCTCTGCAGTACCAGAATCGGGCACCACCAGCACAGATAAACTGTCTATTCCTTTATCCATCACACCGGTATGGTGAAAAGATATTTCTCCCTGTCGCCCATCGATAGTGCCGACAAAGGTTTCAATGGCGACGTATGCTGCCGACCCGACAGTCGCGGTGCGCTTACTCAACATCTGCCCTTCACTCGTGCCAGCAATACCACCAGAAAATAACTTAGTAAATGACATTCTACCCGCTTCAACGGCATCATCCTCAGCAGGGGTTAGCTCTATAGAAAACTCTCCAGTCGCTATCATCGCGATCTCCAATATTCAATATTCAATTAAACCTGATTAATTAGGGCAGCTCTTTGGTGAAAACACTTTTATACATAGATTCACATAAATAAGTGAGTGATTTACTCATGATATTTACGGATCATCACCACTTTGCCATCTTCAATCTCTAACACTTCCATCATGATTGAAGTATAACTAACGGGTTGATTACTCTGTGGGTGGATCCCTTTAGCACTATGCGTGTAGCGAATCGCAACCGCGGTATCGTTAAAGGTAAATAGATTGAGTAATTCTGCGCTATATTCGCTATGTGCGCCTAGATAAAAAGTCATCCCTTTACGCATACTCTGCTTGCCATCAGGGTGACGACTGTCATCGGTTTCATAGGGAATATGCTGATGGCCGACATCGTCACTAAGTAACGCTAAATAATTCTCCAACTCTTCCTCTGTCGCACCGGGGGCTTGGGACGCAACCATCACCTCAAAATAACGCTGGGCAATTTGTTGCATCGTCTCTTTGTCGTCTTCAGCTCGAACACAATTTATGCTTAATAAACTTAATGTTGTAATCAATACTGCAATCATCAATCGCTTCAAAATAAATTCCCTTTACTGACTCATTTAAGCCGTTGATAACCTAATTATTTGGCTAACAGCAGCAACATAAAGAGATACCATAACACTGCTTTAATTTACCTTTCAATTATTTAGCTAATCAGCAACAAAACAAAAGATTGTCGTGAGCTAAAAAGTTACATTGAAATTGAAAACAGCACTTCGCCTACAAAAAGGCATATTGAAGTCAATGAGACTTGTTTAAAGAGTGAGTAAAAGATGATGGAGCCGCTAAGAAATTTAAATAAACATAGCAATCATACCGCCAATCGTCGCAGCAGCTTTGACGTATTGGCCTGCAGTGTAGGAAGAGTCTTCTTTTTCTTCGACTTTATCAGGATGATCTAGACCTAAGGCACCAAAAGTAAATGACTTTAGATCTGCTCCCTCATCGTTCTCTGTCGTTACGCTTGCCTGTTGCTCTTGCGCCAATTTGTTTTTTGCAGCATCGGAAAGGGTTACAGAAGACTCTGCCACAGATGGCTGAACACTCAGGGGAGCAGTAATCTGTTGCTTGGCAACGTCAGCTCCCACTGCGGTATTGGCTTGAGTTTGCTCTAATCGACTTTTAACGTTTGCTAACGCATCTAAATTATTGGTCAAATTACTGTTGACCCCGTTAACGTTTGTCATCAAATAGCCCTATACACAACTGCAAGTTATACTGATGTGCATAGTAGCAGTAATTTCTTAAAATCCTAGTTAATGAAAAGTAAAACATGCTACAAAACGTATCAAGTTAAATTACTGTTATAATTAGAAAAAACCGACGAAATCATTAGCGGCTAGATAATGATGTTCTGCACCACCGAATACGCTAACATCCAGCTGAGTAAGTCCAGTCAACAAGGTTATAAAACCATCTCCTTTAGGACTTACTATACTCTCTGAGGTCAACAGCATGAAATGACTCCTTCGAGCAAATTTATCACCAAACAGGGCAACACTATCCCTGTGCTGCATTAGATAATGTTTATCAACCCAACGTCCAGCGATATAGAGCGCATCACTGGCAGCTGCTGCAACCATCACCACCCCAATGTATTTTTTATCATCGCTAAGCACCTGGTTTATCTGTAAAAATGGCTCTTCGATTTCATTGAGCACAAGTAGGTCTATATCGCCTTGTAAACTTTGAAGTAAGCCCTCTAAATCTTGCACGCTATTATCTACAATGACCAAAACCTTTGAGCTTTCAACATTGAGCAGAGTCGCCGCCAAAGGTTGTTCTGATGCGGTTACCTCGTTTACGAAGAGCAGGCAGCACAGCAGAAGTAACCATGAGATAGGGAACTGTCTAGGAAACCTTATCTCTCTAGCTGCTAGATCTGATTCTGCGCTGCTAAATAACTCCAAATGAGTCAGGTTGTCGTTAAACGTTGAATAGGTTGAATCTTGGTTAAGGCTGTTCATATCTTGCCCCTTGCACTCAGAAATTATCTCGTTTAATCGAGATACTGCATAGAATGAACCAAAATTTTAATAAATTGATTTTATTGATTAAAAACAATTTTCATTGACTAGGATTTAGCTGTTTTTTTAATTTGCGCTGCAGTTTGCAATTAGCAAAAGCCAAAAGTAACAGGCTAAGCGATTAAGCTTAGCCTTTGTTTTCTAACCCCTCTTTTGACTCGAGCGCTAGTGAAGGATCTGTTGATAGATCTCTACTACTTTGTCGGCATGATGTTGTACGCTGGCGTATGGCCGCGTTGTTTCAACTTGCTGCAGTGTTAACCTGTGGCTCTCATCGCGCAAGTAGCAATAGGCTTGAGTTAGCGCTTGAGCACTCGCGATTGGGATCAGTTCCAGCTCTGCGAGTTGCTCAAAGATGCGCACATTGTCAGACCAAAAAGACAGCGCTTGATACTCGCAAGCGTGAGCCAGTACTAGATACTGCGCGATAAATTCAATGTCGGCAATGCCACCGGGGCTCTGTTTAAGATCAAACATTCCTTGTGGTACTTTGAGCAAATGTTGGCGCATTTTGAGGCGCATATCGCGCACCTCTTTTGCTAGTGTTGCATTATCACGGTTAGACTCTAAAACGTCTGATCGCAGCTCATTAAAGCGAGTCGACAAACTGTTATCGCCAAACATAAAGCGAGCTCTGACTAACGCTTGATGCTCCCATGTCCAGGCATCTGTGCGCTGATAATCACCAAAGTTTTCAATTTCACTCACCAGTAAGCCAGAGGCACCAGAGGGGCGTAAACGCATATCCACCTCATAGAGCTCCCCCGATATGGTACGGGTTGAGAACAGGTGCAATATTCGCTGTGCTAACTTTAAATAAAAATGACCGACATCAATGGCTCTGTCACCATTGGTCTGCCCACCTTGTGCAGCATTGTGCAGGAATACCAAATCAAGATCTGAACCATAGCCCAGCTCCAAGCCACCCGCTTTACCGTAACCAATAACCGCAAAACCCATTTCATTAGCTTTTAGATTGTCAGGCACACCATGGCGAGCAGAAATCTGCGCCCAAGCTTGTTGTACCACCTGTTCAATAATGGCTTCGGCCAAAAAGGTAAGGTGATCACTCACCTGCATTACAGGTAATACTCCAGTTACATCGGCAGCAGCAATTTTTAGCTGCTGCGACAACTTGAACTGTCGCAATGCTTCCATCTGCTGCTCCATATCATCTTCAGGCACCCGGAGTAGATACTGCCTAAGCTCACTGCTGTAATCATCTAAAGATGTGGTGTCATATAACTGAGCAGGGTCAATTAACTCATCAAGCAGCATGGGAAATTTTGCTAACTGATGAGCAATCCAAGGGCTGGCGCAGCATAAACTAACCAGCTGTTGGCGAGCCCCAGGGTTTTCACAAAGTAGTTCGAGGTAGGTGGTGCGGGTTAGAATTTGATCTAATACTTTTGATACAGGATCAAATGCCTTGGTTGGCTGCGAATGAGCAGACAGGTCACACAATAACCGTGGCATCAATTTATCGAGCGTTTCTCTACCACGAGGACCAATAGTTCTGCGCACCACCGTATCATGCCAGCGATTAAGCATCGGCCACAACTGCAAATCGACTGCTTGCTCTTCTAAAATCGCAAATGCAGTCTCTTGCTCTTGCGCATTCCACAGTTGTTGTGACCAAGTTTCATTACTATCTTCTTGGTCATTACCACCAACAGTCTCTTTAAAATGGCGATGTATGCAGCTCATCGCAGCTTCGATCTGTTGCCTCAAATCCATCTCATTGTCAGCATCAAATGCCCAACATAACCGCTGCCAATCAAGTTCATTGGCAGGTAAAGTTTGAGTTTGTTCGTCGTTAATGGCTTGCAAAAGATTTTCTACTCGACGCAGCAACAAGTAACTTTGCTTGAGTTCATCAAGTGCTAAATACTCTATTTGTCCAAGGTTATAAAGAGTTTCAATCGCCGCAAACAAACTCTGCTGCCGTAATGCCGGCTCACGACCACCACGAATAAGCTGAAAACTCTGCACCACGAATTCAACCTCTCGAATGCCACCAGCGCCCAGCTTTATATTATCATTGAGCTTTCTACGGCGTACTTCTTGAGTAATAAGACCTTTCATTTTTCGTAATGATTCAATCGCTGAAAAATCAAGGTAACGGCGATAAATAAAAGGCCTTAACAAGTCGTGCAATTCATCTGAATCTGCAGTCCATGGGCCTAGCGCTCGCGCTTTGACCATGGCATAACGTTCCCAATCACGCCCCTGCTCTTGATAGTAGTCTTCAAGACCACTAAAACTGACAACCAGTGGGCCACTCTCGCCATAAGGACGTAGCCTCATATCGACTCGATAAACAAAGCCGTCTACTGTGACTTGGTGCAATAGATTAACCAAGCGCTGTCCCATGCGAATGAAAAATTGCTGATTGTCGAGGGAGCGACGACCACCGACTGTTTCACCGTGCTCAGGAAAAGTGAATACCAGATCAATGTCGGATGAAAAATTAAGCTCTCGTCCACCGAGTTTTCCCATCCCCAAAATCAACAGCTTTTGTGCAACACCTTCGGGGCTAGTTGGCGTACCAAGCGAGCGGCACATATCTTGATATAGCCAATCACGCCCAGCAATAACTAATGCCTCAGCGAGTGCAGATAGATCTAATAGCGACCCCTCCAGCGGGGTGTAGCCCATAAAATCTCGCCATGCGATACACACCATTTGACGGTTGCGAAAGTCGCGTAAAATTTTTCTGACCTGATCTTCATCGCTTACCACAGCTAACAATTCGTGTAATTCACTATCAAATAGATTTCTTTCAAGACCATTAAGCTGCTGTGTGAAAAGGCTTTCGATCCAGCTTGGATGTCTACACAATTGAGTCGCAACAAAGTCACTTAGCGCCATCATGGTTTTAAGTTCGTGTAGCTGCTCTTTAGATAAGGAGGCAAGCGCCTCTGGGGATAGAGCAATGAGTCTTTGCCAATAGTTTTCAACGTTAGCAGCCATTTGAGTGGAAACTTCTCTTTTACCCAGTAAAGCCGCGCGCATAATAATCCCTAACAATTTTGACTCTCGACATATTATGTCTCGAGTGCTATAAAAATGTGATTGAGTTTTTTATTTGATGTTGGCTACATGAGTAAATTAACGCTTATATGCCTTTGAAACATCAATCATTGTATTTTTGTGCTCTAATACAGAATACTATACCCAAAGCATTAGTAATTGCAGTACAGCAAGGTTGTTTCTCTTGAGAATTCAATATTTCAGCACATGAAAGATCCAGTTCATGTACTAAAATAGCATGCTAGGCAGAGAAAATAGCCGCAAGATACTGACAACGACCAATGCCTTACCTTAACTGAATTTTTGGAGAAAACATGGCAGGAATGCTAATTCGTGTTCTCACCGTTATATTGGCGTTTTCGCTCGCAGGATGCGGTGATGATAGACCTGAGCAAATTGCAAAGTACCAGCAGCTGACTCAACAGCGTTTGGACTCGCTTAGTACCATGCTCAATGACGGCCAAGTGCGTAATGCAAGTTTGTTGCAGCAATATACTAGCGTCCTCTCGCAGCAGAAGCCTGATTTGGTGCCGTTGTTAAACGAGCTAGCAACCGATGCGACCAATCGGGGTCCAATGTTTACCTCCCTGGTTAGAAGGTCAACAGAGGCACAAAATGCAGCTAATTTTGTCGATCTCGATCAGCAACTGGCCGAGGTAGAGAACCTCTACCAAGCAGCAGATCCTAGCCTATATAACGATATGCTCTCAGATCCACTCAACGTAGTGGCAGATATGTCTGATGGCGCACTGGCGCGGGTTAACTCTATTAGCCGCGAAGCGGCTGCATTAGCGAATGGTTCAGAAGACTTTGGTGCAGGCAGCCAACTGGTCGGCAACCCCTCTTACGGTAACTGGCAAACAGGCTCTAATGGCATGTCATTTTGGGCATGGTACGGCATGTATTCCATGTTCTCTAACTTAACACGTGGTCCTATTGGTTATGACCGCTGGTCTAGTCGTCGTAACTATAGCTACTACAATGATGTGGGTCGCTACCGCTATACATCGCCCAAACAAGCGCGCGCACAAACTCAAACTTATGAGCGCACTAAAAAGCAGTACAGCTCCCAGGGTAAAAGGTTTGATAGCCCCTACGCCAAATCACGTACCGGCTCAACCAGTTTATCTAGACAAAGTACGAGTACACCCAAAGCAAGCTCAACAGGACGCACTGCGAGCAGTAAGAGCAAGTTCCGCTCTAACTATTCTAAAGACAGTAGCTTTCGTAATTCCAGCAGTCGTACTACTCGCGGTGTTCGCCGAGGCAAATAATTAAGGGACTCAAATGACATTTTTTCTAAACAACGGTATTACGCCAGATCTACTCATTATTTTAGCGATTGATCTTACAATCGCAGTATTGCTGCTGACCTTAATGCGCTACCTACAGGGCTGGACTGTTAAGGTTAATAGCCGCCAGGAGCTTGCAGAAAATGATAACTTTGCCTTTGGGATAAGTACCGCTGGCGCGGTGGCTGCGTTAGGCATTGTACTGACTGGCGCGATAACAGGTGAAGCAGCAGAATCATACTTGGTCGAAGCCATTGGCATGAGTGCTTACGGCTTATTTGGTTTATTCCTCATCAAACTTGGTCGTTTTTTACATGACAAAGTGGCACTGAATGAAATTGATAAGAATGCACTCATTGTAAAGGGCAATGTGTCTGTCGCGATTGTAGATGCAGCAGCCGCTATCGCGACCGCCATTATTATTCGCTCGGTATTGATGTGGGCAGAAGATCTTACCGTCTACACCTTCATCGCTATCTTTAGTGCCTTTGCAATCTCGCAATTGATGCTAGTGATCCTGACTCGTGTACGTGCCAATCGTTATGCTAAGCGTAATCAAGGCGCGTCAATGCAAGAAGCATTAGCCCAAGGGCACACAGCATTAGCTATTAGACACGCTGGATACATGTTGGCAATGGCATTCAGTTTCAATGCTGCCAGCCATTTTATTATTTTCGATCCAGAAGCTTATGTAGCTAACTTGATTGGTTGGTTGATATTCTCAGTCATTATGTTGTTATCATTGTCTATTTTAATAAAAATCGTCAAAAAGTTAGTACTCGCTAACATTGATCTATTTGATGAAGTAGAGAAGCAGCATAATGTCGGCGTCGCCGCTGTTGAAATGGCAATTAGTGTTTCCATTGCGCTTATTCTCGCGGCATTAATGGCCTAATCACCACCTAGAAATGGGAGCAACTTTGCTCCCATTTTCATCATACCGTTAACCCAATAGACTTAGCATGCCAAACAGCTCTCAAATAGATACCTTAGCGCCAAACACTAGCAAACCAGGCAAACTTGGCTGGTTCGATGATGTACTACTACTTGGAATAATGGCAGTACTTGCAGGTTGTGGCCTGATCTACGAATACTTGTTATCCCATTATGCCGGCCGCATTCTTGGTGCACTAGAAGCGGCCATTTATACCATGATAGGGCTGATGATTGTCTCTATGGGCGTCGGTGCTTTTGCGGCGCGTAAGATCCGCTGTGCATTTACCGGCTTTGCGGTACTTGAGCTCACTGTAGCCTTATGTGGCTCATTAGCCATTTTAATCACTGCTGCGGTCATTGGCTTCGGCCAACAGCTGCCTTTAATTGTGGCCCAAACACTCGGCCTTCCTGGCGATCAGCTACCTGATGGCGGCTTTATTGGCACCTTACAGAAACTCAGTGAGTACTTGCCCTACTTTTGGGGCGTGCTGTTAGGTTTAATGATTGGGATGGAGATCCCACTTATTGCCCGGGTACGCCAAGCACTCTCTGAAGCCCACCTGATGCATAATGCTGGCACTATCTATGGTGCTGATTATATCGGCGCAGGCATTGGAGCAGCCATCTGGGTGATGTTTATGCTCGCCATCGATATCCAATTAGCAGCAGCGTTAACCGCAAGTTTCAATCTGCTTGCAGGCTTACTGTTTATCTGGCGCTTTTGGGCACAGATCCGCCACGTAAAAATACTACTAGCGGGACACATTGCTGCAACTGGTATACTCATTTTATTAGCATTGCATGGCCCTACTTGGGAGCAAAGCTTTAATAACCTGCTTTATAAAGACAATGTGGTTTACGCCAAGGCGACGCGATTCCAACAGCTAACGTTCACTGAACGCCTTCGCGGCAATGGCCTAGGCCCTGTTCACTCGCTCTATATTAATGGCCGCTTGCAGTTCGCCAGCAGTGACGAGCATATCTATCACTCTTTCTTAGTGCATCCGACATTGGCTGCCAGCGCTCGCCATGACAAA
Source organism: Shewanella sp. 10N.286.54.B9 (assembly GCF_041468565.1). NCBI lineage: Bacteria > Pseudomonadati > Pseudomonadota > Gammaproteobacteria > Alteromonadales > Shewanellaceae > Shewanella > Shewanella sp. 10N.286.54.B9. The sequence continues at coordinate 32,877 of NZ_JBFRIY010000024.1, read as the reverse complement.
ATATTGATCATTGGTGGTGGAGATGGTTTAGGGCTCACTCAAGTGCTTAAGTGGCAACCTAAGCAAGTCACCTTAATGGACTTAGATGAAGAGCTGGTTAAGCTATTCAAAAATCCGGATACCGATATGCCAGCGCATTTATCCCAAGCCTTGATGTCGCTTAATAAAGACGCGCTAAATGATCCGCGAGTAAGATTAATCTTTGATGATGCGTTTAATGGTGTCGATAAACTGCTTAAAAACGAGGAGAAGTTCGATGCGATTATTGTCGACCTTCCCGATCCAAGCCATCCGGATCTTAATAAGCTCTATTCCGATGCTTTCTATTTAAAGCTTAAGGAACTTATGAGTCGTGATGCTGCCTTAACGGTACAGTCAACATCGCCATATCATGCACCGAACGCATTTATCTCTGTCGGTAATACCTTAGAGCTAGCAGGCTTTAATGTTGACCAGTACCACCATAATGTACCTAGTTTTGGCGAATGGGGTTGGACTATTGCTACCTTAAGTGGCAAAAGCGCCAAATCTAGGCTAAATGAAATAAAGCAACTGCCCATAGATGATGCTTGGTTTACCCCAGAGCTGATGCATGCTGCTTTTGCTTTTCCGGGTAATTTTTATATCGACAAGCAAGCAATTAAACCCAATACCTTAGGCTCAAGCCAGCTGTATCAGTACCACCAGCAGGCTTGGCTAGAAAATCAGTAAGGTTTATTTTTAAACACTGAAGATAGCGCTTGACATATTATGTCGCAGTGGTATCTTTAATCGCAGACATAATATGTCAATGAGGACAAATATGAATATCCACAACATTGCCAACCATCTAAATGAACTTGGCGACAATAGCCATACTGGCTTTCAATTTGATTGTTATCCAATTGATGGCGACGTGGAAGTCTTGCAGGTTAACGTTGTTGGCCGAGAAGAGATCCCCGTATTCGTATCGGTTACGGACAACCAAATCCTTTGCATCAGTTACCTGTGGGGCGAGGATGAAGTGAATCAAGAGCGACGTAGTGAGATGTTTGAGACCATGTTAGAACTCAACATCCCAATGCCACTTTCGTCATTTGCAAAGATCGACGACAAATATGTGGTTTACGGCGCGCTATCTGTGCAATCAAGCATGGAAGAGATAGAGCAAGAATTGTCTGTTCTATCTGACAACTGTCTTGAAGTTATCGACGAACTCGTCGACTACCTTAAATAAAGGAGCCACATTATGGGCATTCTAAACAAAATTCTTACTGCTTTTCGTGGTGGCGCAACTGAAGTTGGCCAAGGTATTGTAGACGCTAACTCAACACGTATTTTTGAACAAGAGATCCGTGATGCTGAGAAGCACCTCACTAAAGCAAAACGCGACCTAACAGAAGTCATGGCTAAAGAGATGCAAGCTAGCCGTGAAGTTGACCGTTTAAAGCGTGCTGTAGCTGAACATGAAGGTTACGTAGCACAAGCACTTGAAAAAGGTAACGAAGCATTGGCCCTAGAAGTGGCTGAGAAAATCGCTGAACTAGACCAAGAGCTAAATGACCAACAGTCTGCTAACGAAAGCTTTGGCGCACATGCAACTCGCTTAAAAGAGCTAGTGCGTAAAACTGAACGTCAAGTCACTGATTACCAACGTCAGCTAACAATGGTTAAAACCACTGAAAGCGTACAGAAAGCGACAGCGACAATTACTGACTCATTTGCAGGTAGCAACTCTAAACTGCTTAATGCTAAAGACTCATTAGAGCGCATCAAGGCTCGTCAGCAGTCATTTGATGACCGTCTTAAAGCCTCTGAGACATTAGCGGAAGAAAATAGCGATAAAGCCCTGCACGATAAACTAGCTGAAGCTGGTATTGGTGAGCAGAAGTCTAACGCTAACGCTGTACTTGATCGCATTAAAGCCCGTAAAGGCTAAAGGAGAGTGACGTGGGATTTCTAAGTAGCCTATTTGGCAAGAAAGAGGAACCTAAACGTCAACTCGATCACCCATCAAAGTTAAATAAGGGGGATATGATCTCCCTTGATGATAGCTTTGCGCTGCCTCCGCAACTGCGGGGTCAGCAACTGCGAGTTGAAGCGGTCAATACCTATGAGTATGAACGTAAACAACAAACTGAATGGGTGCTTAAAGGTCACGGTAGCGACACCATCTTCCTCGGACTTGATGAAGATGATGAAACCTACCTCGCCTTGTCGATTAAGGTTAACCGCGGTTTAGTAGATGAGCTTTTCGATTTGGAGCAGTTTAGCGCCATTTTTGAAGAGCCAGGTAAAGCAGAATTGACCACTAAAGAGTTGTCATCTGAATTATCGCCAGAGTTTGAACAGTGGTTATCACCGCAATATCATCAGGTTAGTTTTGCAGGTTTTGGTTATTTTCACCGTCAAGATTATCGCGGTAAGAAACCACCTCAAGATGCTGATGGTGCAACGGGTGACCCTTTTGAGTCATATCAATTATTGGATGATGACGAAGATAAAGCCATTGATATAGAGGTCTATGATGGCGGTGAAACCGATGTCATGTTGACCCTTTATCGTCCTCTGTCTGACATTAGAGACTACTGGCCAGGTCAGTAAATGAAAGGTTCTAAACTTAAAGGTTTAGAACCTTTTTTATTTCTGAGCCTATGAGTGATAGCATAAACTGATAAAGCAGATCCAATGGAAAGGTAATACCTGACACATGAGCAAGCCCAAAAACACCTTGCCTGAACAATGGCAACAAAACCAAAAAGCCGCCAAGGCAACGCAAATTGCCTTTGATTTGGACGAAAAATTTCAATACGCCATTCGTAAAGCAGCGCTTGATGCAGGTGTTAGCCCATCTGATCAAATAAGAGATATTCTTGGGTTAACCGTTACCAAGCGCCCTAAACGCCCTCGCCTTACCGTTTCTTTAAGTGCGGAGGACTACGCTTTACTGGCTGAAAAATACAACCTAACTGCGGAGCAACAGCTAGAGATTAAAAAGCACGTTTTGGATGATTTAGTTCAATTTAGCACAGACGATTAACCTCGCTTCCCCCCTCAAGGGACTGCGCAGCTATTACGACGGACCGAAAAATGACCACAGAGAAGCGCTGGCTAGTACAACCAGAGACGCCACCAACACCTTTTCAACTCGCGATGATGCTGCTGTCGCTACTTTCAGTCGTGGTGGTGCTGGTACTGACATTTGGCGGGCTTGACGGTGAGACTCGGCGTTTACTGTTTTTTATTGATACCAGTATTTGCCTTATCTTTATGTCGCACTTTTTCTATGGCTTATTCAAAGCCGATAATAAGAAGATTTACTTTAAGCTCCACTGGATAGATTTTGTTGCCAGTATTCCAGCAATTGAAGCCCTTAGAATGGCGCGACTGTTTCAGATCCTCCGCGTCGTAAGACTTATACGTATGACCCGGTCATTGATTGTGCCGATGATCAAACAGCGCCGTCAGGCCACTCTTGCAAGCTTACTGGTTGCCCTAATTACTATTTTGACGTTCGCATCAGTGTTGGTGCTTATTGTTGAAAGCGGCGTTGAAGGTGCCAATATTGAAACTGCTGAAGATGCTATTTGGTGGGCGCTAGTGACCATATCAACGGTAGGTTATGGCGATTATTATCCAGTTACAACTGCAGGCCATATCATCGGCGGCGTAGTTATTGTCTGTGGTGTAAGCTTTTTTGGTGTTATTTCCGGTTACATGGCATCAGTCTTTGTCTCTCCAGACGAATCAGAAAAGCTTGAATCTCATAGTGAAGAGATCCGCTCTGAACTTCATAATAGCCTTGTTCGCATGGAAGCTAATCAGCAAATGCTGTTAAAAGAAATCGCTACCTTAAAGGAATCCATTAAAAACAAGGATTAGTTAACAAGCAGCGCTGACAAGTCTGTGCTGCGATTATTCCTAACAACAGCTTTAACACCAGTAAGCAAATCCAAGCTCATAATCCAAGCTCATAATCATGCCTAAATGCTAACTCCAAACGCGCTGTTTAGACCTGTTCTGGCAAAATGCGTGATAAATAACTTCCCACTGAAGAAAACAAATAGAGCTTATACCAATCGGCATAAGTAGTTGGACTACTCAGAGTGTTTTTTGGCGAACTAATTCAAGGCGGATAATTGGCAGAATGGTTGTTCCCTTTTGCCTTTGTCCAACACCGAAGTAGGAAGCCAAAAACACTCCTTACAGGCGAGCTTTAGCGGCTCTGATACTGCGTTAATGAACTTGAACGTAGAATAACTATGTACTTCACTCATTGCCTTGCCTCAAAACCGCTAAACTCTCGCTGAGCGACCAAACCTTTATACCGATTGGTATTGCACTCTAATATCAACGCCTTAGCCACACCTATTCGATATGCGCATAGTAACCAACTCCATCCTACCTGAAGATTCGTAGATACTAGCCTCACTCGACAAACACACGGCAAAAGACAAAAGCCGAGTCGAAACTTAAAACATTTAATTTCAAGGTTTTAAGTAGCTAAAACGAACTTTTAACTAATAGGCAAAATAATTTGCCATTTACTTTGGATGATACGAACATGAAAAAATCACTTATTGCACTATCAACGCTAGCAGCACTTACATTCGGTTCAATCGGCGCAGCAAATGCAGACGTCATGAATGGCGTAACCGGTAAGATTGAAGCGGAGTTCACCACTCAAGACAAACACGTTAACGTTGAAACTCAAATTGGTTACGACTTTAACTTTGGCGCAGTATCAGTAATCCCATTTGTCGCAGCAGAAACTGCATATTCTGGCGAGCGTAACCTCGAAGATGGTAAGCGCGAAGGTTTTGACAACGGCGGCCTAGGTGGCGGTATCAAGGTGCAGACTAACTTCGACAACTTCTACGCCTATGTAGAAGGGCGCGCAATGCGCAAAGACCGTATTAAGGTTGGCAGCCCAGTAGCTGTACCAATGAACGACAGCCCCTACTTGATTAATAGCACAGTTAAAGAGTACCGCGCTGAAGTTGGCACAGGCTACCAGTTTGACAATGGCCTAAGCGCAGGTATTGAAGCGTCGTTTACTCAAGACCGCTTCGAAGGCCTTAAAGATGAAAAACGCGAAATCTTCGCAGTCGCGGGTTACCAAGTATCTGACAGTTTTAAAGTCTACGCCAAAGTAGGCCAGGCAGATACTGGTGAACCAAAAGCCGTACTAATGAAAAAGACACTTAACGACGAATGGGAAACTAAAAGCGTTATCGGCCTTACTTACAGCTTCTAACTCTGTATTTGGCATAAGAAAGCCCACTTTTAAGTGGGCTTTCTGCGATAGAACTTTTCAAATTAAGCAGTGTTTATTTAGCGCCAATAAGGCTCGTTCTTCATCGCACTGCGACGAGAAAACTCCATCGCTTGTACCAAACTTGACTCTTTATTCTCTAGCCAATCGCTAATATCAATATAGGCTAATTCACTAATCTGCTTTAATTGGCGGTAAGCAGCTAACGTTCTTATGCCTAAAGCCAGATCTTGCCAAGGCGTTCTAAATTGGTCTCGCGACTTATTGGAGTAAAGCTCTCCATAAGCTACCCCAACAAACATACTGTTATCGAGCGCTTTTGCCACAGACAGATAGTCTCGGCTGCTTAAATCATCATCTATCGGCATCACTTGCAAAATCTTCTGCCACGACTTTTCTTGTAACTTATCAGCAAAATCTCTTAGGCCTAAATCTTTACCTATCACAACGTTGCGACTACTAATTTGCATTAATAGATCAACAAGGTGTACCTGAAGCCTGCCGTAACATATATCATCCAACAAATTGATAAACTGGGCAGAAATGTCGAGTTGTTGTAATTTTGCATGAGCAATATCCATGAGCGCGTCAGACATTGGCAACTTAGTAATTAGGGAACCGTCTTTCTCTAATATCGAATATAGGCTCAGAGACTCTTCGATAAAGCTCAGCCTTTGCTCAATAGAATCAAAGTCTTGTTCAAAGTCATCCGCTAACAATGCAAATTGAGATAAGGTGCTTCGAAGCAGTCGAATACAAGCCCTTAATCGGTAACACAGCATTGGTAACTCTACGGGATTGAGCGCTACATCGAGGATCATTGCTTCAAGCTGTTGCCATCTGTCTAAACCGACCTCGAGCAAATTGATAGCGACCTGTCTAAGGTTTTGCTCTGGCTTTAACGCAATAAAGTCCAACACTTCCAAATTAAATGGACTTGCCTGCGCCGCTAATTGGTAACCACGCTGCGCCTTACTGGCTTTACCTAATCTCACAGGAATTTCTCTGCTGACGATGCCAGCGAGTACTAGCAATGCATTGGTATCACCCGCAAGTAATTCAAATTCCAATTCACAAATAGGTTCAGAGCGATCACCCACACGGATTTCACCGATATCTAAAGCGACCTCAACTAAACTATCTTCAACAAAAACATGCCACTTTTGACGGACAAAATCGGTATTAAATAGGCAGCATAATGTTGACTGCACCAGTTCAATATCAGCGTCTTCTGGCCAAATTTTGTTCGGGAATAAATTTAATTTAGGAAAGTCGTGATCAATATCAACATTAAATTCAGGTCGAGAATGAATGCCGCCTACTACCTGACCTGCAGTCTTAATCGTTTGCTCTCGGTGATTATTTATACCACGGACACGTAAACCCATATCCCACTGTCGTAAAGTCAGCTCAGGTGTTTCAAAATAACCATTGGTTAGTTTTTCCCTGCCCTTAGCATCTGAATTAGGTATACTATCTAACAGATTTATAAGCTTTTCTTTCTGTTTTTCATTAAAGAAAAGTTTGAGTTCTATCTCAGCTTCCATCTATCTTTTTTTCACCTTGTCATCAAAATTTAATCAATCTGTCACTAAATCTACACAGTGTAATATTTTTGTAATAAAAACGCCGTAGGATTCGCTTTGCAGTTAAGATATAACTCGTTAGAATAAAAAACTGTTTAGTTAAATACAAAACACAGTTTTCTTACGCGGCCGCTTGGGTTAACATGCGCCCGCTTTTTCCAATATTGGAATAACCTAAATAGGTAAACGGCAATGCCAGTAAACTCTATTTTGGGCGTGTTTGCAAAATCGCCAATTAAGCCTCTTCAAGAGCATATCGACAAAGTGTATGACTGTGCGTCTACTCTTGTCCCATTTTTCGAAGCTACTGCCTCAGGTGACTGGGACAAAGCAGTTCAACTGCGCAAGCAAATAAGCTTTGCAGAGCAAGAAGCTGATTCACTAAAACGTGAAATCCGCTTAACTCTGCCCGGTGGTTTGTTTATGCCAGTCGAGCGTACTGACTTACTGGAGCTACTAACCCAGCAAGATAAGATCGCTAACAAAGCGAAAGACATCTCCGGCCGTATCATTGGCCGTCAACTTGTTGTCCCTCATGCAATCCAAGAACCCTTTATTGCTTATTTGCAGCGCTGTATTGATGCAGTCGCTTTGTCAAAAGAAGCAATTAACGAACTCGATGACCTACTAGAAACAGGTTTTAGAGGCCGTGAAGTGGATCTTGTGGCAAAAATGATCAGTGAACTAGATTCAATTGAAGATGACACTGATGACTTACAAATTAAGATCCGTAGGCAGCTGTTTGCTATCGAATCTGAATTAAACCCTGTAGATGTAATGTTCCTCTACAAGATAATTGAGTGGGTTGGCGACTTGGCAGATCTTGCCGAGCGAGTCGGTTCCCGCCTAGAGCTAATGTTAGCTCGCGTCTAATCAAAAGATTATCAAGGTAATAACATGGTTGATGTATTAGTCACCAACGGCCCATGGCTTATTGGCATAGCGGCTCTGTTTGGTTTTTTAATGGCATGGGGTATTGGCGCCAATGATGTAGCCAATGCAATGGGAACCTCTGTTGGTTCCAATGCGATTACTATTAAACAAGCGATCATTATCGCTATGATTTTTGAGTTTGCAGGTGCGTATTTAGCAGGTGGCGAAGTCACCAGCACAATTCGTAAAGGCATTATTGACTCAACGTTCTTTATTGAACAACCTGAACTGCTCGTTTACGGCATGATAGCGTCTTTGCTTGCTGCTGGTCTCTGGCTTATCGCAGCGTCAGCACTAGGCTGGCCTGTATCAACCACTCACTCGATTGTTGGCGCCATTGTTGGCTTCGCAGCGGTAGGTGTTGGAACTGATGCGGTTGAATGGGGCAAAGTTGGCGGTATCGTAGGTTCTTGGGTCGTTACACCGGCAATATCAGGCTTTATCGCCTTTATGATATTCCAAAGTGTACAGAAGCTCATCTTCAATACTGATAACCCATTAGAAAATGCTAAACGTTATGTGCCCTTCTATATGGCGCTTGCAGGTTTTGTGATGGCACTTGTGACCATTAAGAAAGGCCTTAAGCACGTTGGCTTGCATTTCAACAACTTAGAAGCTTATTCATTGGCTATCGCGATAGCAGCGCTAGTCGGTATTGGTGGTATGATCGCCATTAAGCGTTTAAAAATGGATAAGAAAGCTGATCGTCAAACTCAGTTTGGCAACGTTGAGAAAGTGTTCGCTATCTTGATGGTTGTCACTGCATGTTGTATGGCTTTCGCCCATGGTTCAAACGACGTAGCTAACGCTATTGGTCCACTAGCAGCAGTTGTTTCTGTTGTTAATAGTGGTGGCGAAATCAGCAGTAAAGCGCCGCTAGTATGGTGGATTCTTCCTCTTGGTGCTGTCGGTATCGTGCTAGGTTTGGCCATATTTGGTAAGCGTGTAATGCAAACCATTGGTAAGAACATTACCCACTTAACACCAAGTCGTGGTTTTGCTGCAGAGCTTGCCGCTGCATCGACTGTTGTTATCGCATCGGGTACCGGTCTACCAATCTCAACAACACAAACCTTAGTTGGTGCTGTGCTAGGTGTCGGTATGGCACGTGGTATTGCTGCAATTAATATTGGTGTTGTACGTAACATTGTTGTGTCTTGGGTTGTGACATTACCAGCTGGTGCTGCACTTTCAATCATGTTCTTCTTCATGATTAAAGGTATTTTTAACTAAATACATGCACTAATGGCATAGAAATACTCTGCTATTTCATCAAGGGAGTTTGATAATATTTGTATCAAGCTCCCTTTTTGCGTTTTATGCCCCTTATTGCCTCTTGCATTAGGGCCTTTAAATCCCTAGCATGTTGGCTAAATTTCATTGATGAGAATAGATTGGTGTTAAGAATTTTAACTATTGTGGGAGCGTTACTGCTTTCCCCCTCTTTATTTGCTGCAAACCAAACAAGTTACATCTCAGATGATGTTTTTATTTACCTCCATGGTGGCCCGGGAACACAGTTCCGGATACTAGGCAGTGTAGAAGCAGGTCAGAAGGTAACTTCATTAGGCGAAGCACAAGGCGATTACAGCAAGATTATTGACCACAAGGGTCGTGAGGGCTGGGTTCAAACAAAAATGCTTAGCGCTAAGGTCAGCCTGCGTGAGCAACTGCCAGCACTTCAAGCTGAGCTTGAACAGACTAAAGCTGACTTATCTACAGCTCTGACGACAACGGATGCGAGCGTACAAGAGTTAAATCAAATAAAGTCTCAGCTATCTAAAGCCCAAAGAGAATTAGCAAGCGCGACGCAGGAGCGAGATAGTGCTCAAGTGAAACTTGCCAGTATGCAAAAAAATGAACGTTTCGAAATGTGGAAGCAAGGTGGCTTTATCGCTGCTGGCGGTCTCATTTTGGGGATCATTATCGTTTATCTGCCAAGACCACAGCGCAAGCCTAAAAATCGTTGGTAAAAAAACAGTAATATCCGCCGTTTATAGCCAGTGTTTTTAAACACTGGCTTTTTATTTTATTCGCAACAACTCCCGCTACAAGTGGCCTAGCCCACATACCCACACCGCCAGATCAAACAAACATCACACAACAATTCACAAAGGTGTCGCTCGTCACATTTTGCAGGTATAATCGGCCGCGCGGAGACCTTAGATTGTATACAAAAATAACAACAAAGCTCTTGTCGCGACAACATCCCAGCAATATGCCTTACGGCCAAGATGGAAGTGATTAATATGTTCAAAGCGAGTGAAGTACTAGCTGGTCATTATGACTCAGCCGATCTCAACGAACTGTTCAAAGCGATCAGCGATAATTACATCGTTGACGAAGAACAATATTTATCAGAATTGATAAAACTGGTTCCGTCCAGCGATGAAGAGATCGACCGTGTGACAAACCGTGCACACGAATTAGTCAATAAAGTTCGTCAATACGATAAAAAAGGCCTGATGGTCGGTATTGACGCATTTTTGCAGCAATATAGCTTAGAAACTCAGGAAGGCATTATTTTAATGTGTCTTGCTGAAGCACTTTTACGTATTCCTGACTCAGCAACAGCTGACGCCTTGATTGAAGATAAATTATCAGGTGCAAAATGGGATGAACACATAAGTAAGAGCGATTCTGTGTTGGTCAACGCCTCTACATGGGGCTTAATGCTTACCGGTAAAATCGTTAAGCTTGACCAAAAAACAGATGGCCGACCGAGCAACCTATTAAACCGTTTAGTCAATAAAATGGGCGAGCCTGTTATCCGCCAAGCCATGCTTGCAGCGATGAAGATTATGGGCAAACAATTTGTACTAGGCCGTAGTGTGAAAGAAGCGCTAAAAAATAGCGTTGATAAGCGCAAGCTGGGTTATACCCACAGCTACGATATGCTAGGTGAAGCGGCATTAACCAAAAAAGATGCGGCAAAATATTTTGACGACTATTCAAGCGCCATTGCAGCACTAGGTGCGCAAGAGTATGACGAGTCAGAGGCACCGCGCCCTACTATTTCAATTAAGCTTTCAGCGTTACACCCACGCTATGAAGTTGCCAACGAAGACAGAACGCTAACTGAATTGCACGATACGTTGATCTTGCTAATCAAGCAGGCGCGTTCACTAAACGTCGGTGTATCGATTGATGCTGAAGAGATGGATCGCCTCGAACTATCACTCAAGCTATTCCAACGTCTCTATAATTCACAAGCAGCTAAAGGCTGGGGACTACTGGGCATTGTCGTTCAGGCATATTCAAAACGCGCCCTTCCGGTACTTTGTTGGTTGACGCGCCTAGCTAAAATTCAAGGCGATGAAATTCCTCTGCGTCTTGTTAAAGGTGCATATTGGGACAGCGAACTTAAGTGGTCACAAGAAAACGGTGAAGCGGGTTACCCGCTTTATACCCGCAAAGCGGGTACCGATGTATCTTATCTTGCTTGTGCTAGATACTTGCTGTCAGATTCGACACGTGGAGCTATCTACCCGCAATTTGCTAGCCACAACGCCCAAACCGTTGCCTCAATTACCGCAATGGCTGGCGATAGAAACTACGAGTTCCAACGCCTGCATGGCATGGGTGAAGAGCTTTACGACACACTGCTTGCAGAAAGTGGCGTGAAAACAGTACGTATCTATGCACCAGTTGGCGCCCACAAAGACCTGCTGCCGTACCTAGTGCGACGCTTGCTTGAAAATGGTGCCAATACATCATTTGTGCACAAGCTGGTCGATCCCAATACGCCTATTGAGTCACTGGTAGTACACCCACTATCAACACTCAAGGGATACAAAACCCTGGCTAACAACAAAATCGTCTTACCGGAAGATATCTTCGGTGCTGAGCGTAAAAACTCCAAGGGCCTCAACATGAACATCATTTCAGAATCTACGCCATTTTTTGCGGCGATAGAAAAGTTTAAAGAAACAACTTGGTCTGCTGGACCATTGGTTAACGGCGAAACCCTCAGCGGTGAAGTGAAAGAGATTGTCAGTCCGTTTGATACCACTAAAGTGGTTGGTAAAGTCGCCTTTGCCAATAATCAAGCGATTGAACAAGCGCTTGCAGGTGCTGATGCCTCTTTCTCTAGCTGGTGTTCAACCCCTGTTGAAGTACGTGCAAACGCGCTACAGAAGCTTGCCGACCTGCTTGAAGAGAACCGTGAAGAGCTGATTGCGCTTTGTACTCGTGAAGCGGGTAAGAGTATTCAGGATGGTATTGACGAAGTACGTGAAGCCGTAGATTTCTGTCGCTATTATGCAGTACAAGCTAAGAAGATGATGGGTCAACCAGAGCTTCTTCCTGGGCCAACAGGTGAGCTAAATGAGCTATTCCTGCAAGGTCGTGGGATCTTTGTTTGTATTAGCCCATGGAACTTCCCTCTGGCTATTTTCTTAGGTCAAGTTGCTGCTGCATTAGCCGCAGGTAACACTGTTGTCGCCAAGCCTGCAGAGCAAACGTCTATCGTTGGCTATCGTGCAGTTCAACTTGCCCACGAAGCAGGTATTCCAAAAGAAGTGTTACAGTTCCTTCCAGGCACTGGTGCAACGGTTGGCTCGGCTATCACTAGCGATGAACGTATTGGTGGCGTTTGCTTTACTGGTTCAACCGGCACCGCAAAATTGATTAACCGCACGCTAGCAATGCGTGAAGGTGCCATTATTCCACTCATAGCTGAAACCGGTGGCCAGAATGCAATGGTTGTTGACTCAACCTCACAACCTGAACAAGTAGTAACAGATGTTGTTGCATCATCCTTTACCAGTGCAGGTCAACGCTGTTCAGCACTTCGCGTTCTGTTCTTACAAGAGGACGTTGCTGAACGCGTTCTCGATGTGATGAAAGGCGCGATGGAAGAACTAACTATTGGCGATCCAAGCTCAGTGAAAACTGACGTCGGTCCAGTTATTGATGCTACAGCAGCTGCGAACCTAAATGCTCATATCGACCATATTAAGCAAGTTGGCACGCTGCTCAAGCAAATAGAGCTACCCGCTGGCACAGAGAACGGTCACTTCGTTACCCCAACAGCAGTCGAAATTGACTCTATCAAGGTACTTGAGAAAGAACACTTTGGACCAATTCTGCATGTCATTCGCTACAAAGCATCTGAGCTCAATAAAGTTATCGACGAGATAAACTCTACTGGCTTTGGTTTAACACTTGGCATTCACAGCCGTAATGAAGGTCACGCACTTGAAGTGGCTGATAAAGTTAACGTTGGTAACGTGTATATCAACCGTAACCAAATTGGCGCCGTCGTTGGTGTGCAGCCATTTGGCGGTCAAGGCTTATCAGGTACCGGTCCTAAAGCAGGTGGTCCACACTACCTAACTCGCTTTGTGACTGAAAAAACCAGAACCAATAATATTACTGCTATTGGTGGTAACGCCACATTGTTGTCTTTAGGTGACAGTGAAGACTAGATCGCGACGATATAGCAAACAAGACATTTCGTTTTGAAGTAAAAGCCAGGCTAACACCTGGCTTTTTTTGTGGTTAACTTGTCATTGTTACAACACCTAGAAATCCCAATCTCAAGGCTGTGATCTCAAGCAGCATTTTCAGCTAAACCTTGCTGTTTACCTCAAGTACAATCAGCACAAAATACCCTTTAAGGCATGCAACTGCCGCACAATTAACGCCAAAAACACAAGCGTAACCAGTATGCATAACCACTACTTCACAGCAGATAAAAATCAATCCAATGACTCTAACAATTAAACGAAAAATTCAAATTGCGATACTACTGACTTGTGCGTTCATTAGTGCTGTACAGTCCTACATATCTATCTCACAACTTATTGAAGAAACGACAAATACCATTACCCATAGAATTAATGAAACAAGTACTGCCACCAGTAACTTTATCGCCACTAATATTCAAATGGGCAGTAATTTACTGCTGGCAAATGAATCTCTCATTAGCAAAAGTGTCGACGTCGAACGGGAGATGTTACTGACGCTTAGAGCGGGTGGGTTTATGTCTGTCTATGCAGGCCTTGATAATGGCGATGTGGTTTATGGTAATCAAGATGAGGTGTGGCCTAGTGATTATGATCCAACCACACGTCCTTGGTTTCAACAAGCGAAACGCAGCCAGCAACTTATCTTTACTGACCCCTACCTCGACTTTGATGGCAGTATTGTGGTGACAATGGCCAAAGCTTTTTCTGGCGCAAACAGCGGCGTTGTTGCGGCCGATATGACAGTTGATGGGATAACCGAACAAGTTGAACAGTTAGTAGTATCTAATAACGGTTTTGCATTTCTTATTGATGGCAGCAATAAAATACTGGCCGTTAACGATCATCAACAACTATTTAAGCCAGCGACCGAGCTTAATCCCTATTTTAACTCTCACAACGTAGAACAAGCACGCCGTTCAGGTGCGCTTCTCACCCTTAATTGGCGCGGTGATCAACACGATAAGTTAGTACAATTAACCGCAATACCAGGTACAGATTGGACCTTAGGTATTGTAGAAGATGAGCAGTTAGCTTATGCCGGTGTCCAAAAACAGATCACCCGAGTATTAGTGATAATGTCTGGATTATTTATTGTCATTCTTGCGTTAGCAACTTTGGCTTTGAATCGCATGTTTGCACCGCTGCAAAAACTGACCTTGGCACTGGAAGACTTATCCAAAGGACAAGGTGACCTAACTCAACGATTTGAAGTCAAACAAGCTGATGAGATTGGCACGTTATCACTGCACATGAATGCATTCTTGCACTCCTTGCAACAGATGGTTGCTGCGCTCGTCAACAATGCACACGAACTCACTAAACAAGCGAATGATTCTTCAACCCTAGTGGGCATGACCAGTGCGCAAATAGATAGTCAGCATCAAGATATTGATCAAATAGCGACAGCAATCCATGAGATGTCAGCCACAGCCGGCGAAGTAGCCAATCATGCTGAATCCACCGCCAGTGCAGCCAGCGTATCGGCAGAGAATTGCCAACAAGGACAGCAGATCATTCGCGAAAGCAATAGCTCCATCAACCAGCTATCTCAGCAGCTTAACCAAGCGTCCAATGTCATTATTGAGTTAGAGCAGAACACCACTGAAATCAACTTGGTACTGGCTACGATTCAGTCTATTGCTGAGCAAACTAACCTACTGGCACTGAACGCTGCAATTGAAGCTGCTCGTGCCGGTGAACAGGGCCGCGGTTTTGCAGTGGTTGCTGATGAGGTACGAGTACTAAGTCACCGCACCCAGGACTCTACCGAAGAGATCCGTAATATGATTATCACGCTGCAGAAAAACAGCCAACTAGCAGTAAGTAATATGAAAACCAGCACCAATATCGTAGTTGAAAGCGTTGATAATTCTGAGAAAGCACTCGATAACCTCGAAAGGTTAACGTTATCGATTACCGAGATCTCCGATATGGCAACTCAAATAGCGGGAGCTGCAGAAGAGCAACGTGCAGTGTCTGAAGACATTAGTCGTAATACAGAAGCGGTGAGAGAGGTATCAAACCTACTAACCACCCAAACCAATAGCGTAGCAAGTAATGCTGATGAACTGCTTGCTATCGCCGCTGAGCTTAACGATAGAGTCGCTAAGTTCAAAGTCTAGATTTATAGCGCTCAAAATATAAAGTACAAAAGGGCAGGATTATCATCCTGCCCTTTTTAAATTGACAACACTGAGAATTAAGTCTCTAAATCAGTTTTTGCTGCAAGCTGGCATAGTAACTATCAGTTTCAAGCAGTTGCTGATGGTTACCAGAGCAACGAATACGCCCCTGCTCCATCAGGTGAATCGTATCCATACGTGACATGGCCGTTAAACGATGACTAATCATGAGAACTGTTTTGCCTTTAGCAAAGCTAAATAGTAGCTCCAATATCTCGCGTTCAGTTTGTTTATCTAACCCTTCTGTAGGCTCATCAAGCAGTAGTAATGGCGCATCCCTAAGCAGCGCTCTTGCAACGCCTATCCGGCGTTGTTCTCCACCAGAAAGCTGGCGACCACCTTCTCCAATCCAATTATCGAGTGGTTTATCACCTTGCAGTAATGCCCCTAAACCGACTTGCTGCAATACCGCAATTAACTTGTCATCATCTTTACGGCTGCTATTTTCTAATGCTATTGCCAAATTGTCTCTTAAAGTGCCACTAAACAGATAGATACGCTGGCTCACCACTGACATAGCATCTCGCAACGCTTGTTCTGAATAAGCCGCTGCGTCTCGATCATCGAGCTTCACTTGCCCACTTTGTGGCAACCATTCTCTGGTGATTAACGACAGTAAACTCGACTTACCACAACCCGTTTGCCCAAGCAGCGCGACTTTAGCGCCTGCCGGAATAGTTAAGTTAAGCGCACTTAGCACTGGATGCTTAGCATCGTAACCAAAGTCAATATCAGACAGCTCAATATGCCCTTTGCTGATCTCAAGTTGACTTTCTGCGGCGTAAGTTACATCAGGCGTTTGTTCAACGACTTGGTTTAATCGTGTCGCAGCAGAGCTACAGGCCGACAGATGCTGAAATGCGCCCGCTAAAGGCATCATCATCTCAATCGTCGCCATCGTCATAAACACGATCATCGCAAGCTTGGGGCCAGGCGGGACAGACTCCCCGACTCCTGCTGCAGCCATATACAGCATCACTAATACCGCAAACCCATGACAAAAAATCAGACATGCTTGGCTAAGGGATGTCACCAAATTCATCCGGCTTTGGCTCGCTATCATCAAACGCTCAGCAGCGTTCAAGCGCTGTCGATAAACCTCTTGAGCGCCAAACAGAGTTAATTCAGCTTGGCCTTGTAGATATTCCAATAACTGCACCCGCAGCTGACGTTTAGTTTCAAGCTGCTCGATCCCAGGTTTCCGCCCCAGAAAGTAAAACACTGTCGGTAATAGCAGCCAAACCGCTAACAGCATGCTGCAGAGGGTAACGGCAAGCTGGGCATCAAACCAAGATACAAAAAAGTACAAGCCCATTAACATCAATAATGAGGCTAGTAGCGGCGTTAATAAGCGCAAATACAGGTGATCTAAGGTGTCGATATCGGCAACTAAACGATTCAACAGATCGCCACGGCGGATCCCTTGTAAGTTTTTAGCGCTAAGGGGCATTAACTTATTCCATACCCAGCAACGCAAATCAGTTAATAAACTAAATGTCGCTTCGTGAGTGGCTAATCGCTCACCGTAACGGCTTGCGGTGCGCACAATCGAGAGGAATCGCACTCCACCAGCGGGAGTGAAGTAGTTAAACATTTGCGCTGTTGCGACTGTTAAGCCCGCGACAGCTGTAGCCGATAAGAACCAGCCGGAAAGCGACAAAAGACCAATACCAGCCATTAAAGTGGTGACACTTAAAAATAGTCCGATAAACATCATAAACCACTGGCTTTTAAATCGCTTGATGTAAGGAAGTAATGCTTGCATCACTTATCCTCCTTAAGTTCAGTCGGGCTTTTTGCGAACTCGGCTGCATTAGACTGCGCCAGCATCCGCTTAAATGCCCCGTCGACGTCGACAAGCTGCGCGTAAGTACCTTGTTGCACTAACAGACCTTTTTCCATCACGAGTACTCGATCCATTGCATGCAACGACTCTAGCCTATGGGTGACCATCAAACAGCCACTATCTTGCATCGCTGCGGTTAAAGCTCGCTGCACAGCTTGCTCACTTAAACTATCGAGGCTAGCTGTCGGTTCATCCAAAACAAAGAGTTTAGGTTGTTGCGCTAATGCCCTTGCGAGCGCAATGCGCTGCGCTTGACCGACCGATAGCCCAGCGGTTTGCTCCTGTATTGGAAAATCCAGCCCCAGAGGTTGCGACTCTATAAAATCGAGGATATGAGCTTTAGCTAATAACGCCTTGATGTCATCATCGGCTAATATTTGTCCTTGCGCAGTCTTGCCTAAGGCAACATTCTCCCGCACCGTACCGCAAAATAACTGGGGCTCTTGCCCAAGCCAAGCCAGCTGTTTACGCCACACCGGTTTAGGTAACTGATTCAGTTCGATGCCATTAACTTTTAACTGGCCTTGATAGGGTAAAAAACCCAAAATAGCGCTAAGTAAGCTGGTTTTACCTGCCCCACTACTGCCCACAATCGCAATATGCTCACCTGCCGCTAGGGAGAAGCTAATCGGGCCAAGTAACATAGCGCCGTCCATGCTATACACGACTAAATCAACAGCCTCAACTTGGATGGGTCCCTCAACGTTAACCCGATCTCCCAGCTGTTCAGCTTGATCTTGTTCAGGATGCTCAAGCAGCGCCATCAACTCTTCTGCAGCGCCAATGGCTTGCGCTTTGGCGTGATAGTGTGTGCCCATATCGCGCAGCGGCTGGTAAAACTCAGGAGCGAGGATAAGTACAAACAAACCAGTGAATAAACTAATTGAGCTGCCGTAATGACCAAAGTTAAGATGACCCAGATAGCTAAAGCCAAAATACACCGCCAGTACCGCTATCGATAGTGCCGCGAAAAACTCGAGCACTGCAGAGCTTAAAAATGCCATCCGCAATACCGACATGGTGCGCTCCCTAAACTCTTCGGACGCCTTCTTAATCGCTTTTGCCTCTTTGGCGCCTTGATTAAACAACTTTAAAGTCGATAAGCCTTTTAACCTATCCATAAAATGGCCACTTAAACGTGCCAACGCGCCAAAGTTCTTGCGGTTGGCATCTGCAGCCCCCATTCCCACCAATATCATAAACATTGGAATGAGTGGTGCTGTAGCCAGTAAAATAGCCCCCGCCGCCCAGTTGATAGGAAACACGACGATTAGAATAATCAGTGGGATAAAGCCCGCCAATACAATTTGCGGCAGGTAACGCGCATAAAAATCTTGTAAGTCTTCTACCTGTTCGAGCACGATGCTAGCCCAACTTCCGGCAGGTTTTCCTTGAATAAAAGCAGGTCCTAGCGCTGCAAGCTTATCCATAACCGCAGCCCGCATATGCACCCGCAGTTGTGCACCCGCCTTAAAACTTGAACGCTCTCTGGCAAAAGCCAGCACGCCTCTGAAAATGGTCAACAATAGCAGCAGCCAAAAATGGTCAGTAAAAGCAGACTTTGGCAGTTCATCGATAATGATCCCCTGCAATATAGTGGCAATTAACCACGCTTGGCACATCAAGCTAATCCCTGTTAGTACCCCAAATAAGATCGACAAATTAAGGTAATAACCACAGGCTGATTTTTGTAGCTTGAGCCAGTGAGTGAGCTTTTTCTCTACGGTTTTATCCATTGGTTTCCAGATCTACTGTATGTGATAGGTAAGCTTAATAAATTATCGAAATAAATCGGCTAAGGGTTATCGCCACGGAGCTGTACTTAAGAGGACTGACTTAAGTGTTAGTTCCGCACGCTAAAACAAATAACGGGCTTGAGGTATATAAGGTTGTAGTATCGCAGGCATTAAACGCAGAATAAAACGCCAGTTCTGTATTTGTTACTAGACTCACAAAAATTGAGCTAGATCAAAGAAACAAGTGAATTGAAAATCAATTAGCTTATGTTCAAGCCATAAAAAAACCGTGCAAGCTAAGCTCTACACGGTTTATTCTTCTACTGGTCGCGATTAGCAACGAGTCATCTCAATTAACGTTCAGCGTCAGAGCCGTAATCAAGGTTGTCTTCATCAAAATCGTTGTTTGAATCCGCTTTTTCATCGCGTGCACTGCGCCATGCATCTGCTGCTGACTCTTTTTCATCGGCAGCTTTATTACGCTCTTCACGCGCTTTTGCTTTGCGCTCGTTACGCTTAACAAGATTTTCTAAGAATGATTTAAGCTCAGTTTCGCCCCATGCAGTGGCTTCAGCTTCGGTCGCAAAACCTTTTTGGGTTTTCGAAACAACTATTTTTCTAGCTGATTGGCGACGAGTGATCTGGCCAGTCCAAGTTTCTTTATCTTGAACAACGCGAAAATCATACTTCTTTGTTTGTGTCATGTTACTTATTTTCCTAACAATAATCGTAATACTTTGAGCTCTATAAAAGTTCGAGCCCAATCAATGAGTAACAGCTAGAGCCATGCTTAGCTATCACCTTTAATATTCTGTCAGCGATTTAACGCCAAAAATAAACCATAGTCGTAAATCAGTTGTGTGACGAGCAATTAAGCTTAAACACTACTTTGACTTTCTGTCACCTTCAGCTCGCATTGCTTGCAATACAGCATATAACCAAGCATCGATTGTCTACCTCTAACACTTGTGACCCAGTCACGTCGCTCCCAAGGAGGACGGTGGCGCACATGCTGGTTATGACCACAAACAAGTTCAGCAACCCAGTGTTGTTCATCATCTAGATGATAATTAATAATGGCTTGTAGCAAGACAAACGCCTTAAATAGCAGAAAATGTTCGACTACGTTTGGGTTGAGGTCAGTAGATAATCTTTCAGGGGCGCGAGATTAACACGTGCGGCCTCGAAACAACATCTTTTAAATGACTAAAAATCACACAAATAAGAGATTTTGTGCAAATTAGTGCTATTTCCTTACAATCTTCAGCATTTGACGATAAACAATCATTCAATACTCACCCTATACTTAATCGATGATGAATAGAATAGTGCTATCGTTTATTAAATGGCGCTTTTTAAGCAGATCCTGTAAGCTGCACGGCCGCTAGCATATGCCAGCTCCCCTATAACTGCAGTCAGCGCGCTTTACGCCAGCTTGGCTGGCCGAAATGAGACCAATCTATGAGTTTTGCGTCACTGGGTTTATCTACCCAAATTTTGAAAGCTGTTGCCAATAAAGGCTATGACACTCCCTCTCCAATTCAAGCACAAGCAATTCCAGCGGTACTTGAAGGTAAAGACGTCATGGCTGCGGCGCAAACCGGTACAGGTAAAACGGCAGGTTTTACCTTGCCTTTATTAGAGTTACTTTCAAAAGGCACTAAAGCCCCGGCAAAACAAGTTAGAGCTTTGGTATTAACACCAACGCGCGAGCTAGCTGCGCAAGTAGGTGAAAGCGTTGAGGTCTACGGAAAGCAATTACCACTTAAATCAGCTGTTGTATTTGGCGGCGTTGGCATCGGCCCACAAATTACTAAGCTAAACCGTGGTGTTGACATCTTGGTTGCGACTCCAGGTCGTCTACTCGACCTTTATAACCAACGGGCGGTGAGTTTTAGCCAACTTGAAGTACTCGTGCTTGATGAAGCAGACCGTATGCTTGATATGGGCTTTATTCACGATATTAAAAAGATCCTTGCCGTGTTGCCAGCCAAACGTCAGAACCTTATGTTCTCGGCAACCTTCTCTGATGATATCCGTAAACTGGCTAAAGGTTTGGTTAACAATCCAGTCGAAATCTCAGTGACGCCACGTAATGCGACCGCTAATACCGTCAAGCA
The DNA here is from genome assembly GCF_041468565.1 of Shewanella sp. 10N.286.54.B9. Classification (NCBI taxonomy): domain Bacteria; kingdom Pseudomonadati; phylum Pseudomonadota; class Gammaproteobacteria; order Alteromonadales; family Shewanellaceae; genus Shewanella; species Shewanella sp. 10N.286.54.B9. The sequence goes on along the minus strand of NZ_JBFRIY010000024.1, from coordinate 11,748 downwards.
GTGGATATGTCCGGTTGATAAAGGTCAGAAAGCGGCAGTATTGGTCAAGTTAATCAAGCAGCATGATTGGCAGCAAGTATTGGTGTTTAGCCGCACTAAACATGGTGCAAACCGCCTCGCTAAAAGCCTAGATGCTAAAGGTATTACTGCTGCTGCGATTCATGGTAATAAGAGCCAAGGTGCACGTACTAAAGCATTAGCAGAATTTAAGAGTGGCGATGTTCGTGTGTTAGTTGCAACCGATATTGCCGCACGTGGCTTAGATATCGACCAACTACCGCAAGTCGTTAACTTTGACTTGCCAAACGTGCCTGAGGATTATGTTCATCGTATCGGCCGTACAGGTCGTGCTGGCGCAACAGGCCAAGCGGTATCACTGGTTAGCGATGAAGAGATTAAACTGCTTCGCGATATCGAACTACTTATCAAGCAAAACCTTGAGCGCAGAGTGATTGAAGGTTTTGAGCCAACACACAAATTGCCAGAAACAGACTTAACCAAAAAGTCTCATGGACAAAACAAAGGCCCGCGTAATAGCAATTCACGCAGCTCAAACCCAAGACGCGGCAATTCAAGTGGCAAGCCCGCTAACCGCAACCAAGGCAGTGGTCAGCAAAATAGTGCAGGTAAAGCTGAACATAAAGATGGTCAACGCAGCGGAGAAGCCGCCCGTGGTCATAAGCCGAACGATAAGAACCCAAGACACGCTAGATCAAGCAAGCCAGGTTCAGCGCCGTTATCCGGTCAGCGCCGCACTCGCCGCAATGACAACAGCACGCAAGGTTAGTCATATTCAGCCTTAAGGCAACAGCTTAAAAATAAAAAGTCCTAATACAGTTATGTATTAGGACTTTTTTTATAGCGATGATTTTAAGAGATTAACTAAAGTAAATCTCTTATACCGATCCGATAGCGTTACAGCTTTTGCTGATGGAACTCATCAATACTAACGACCTTCTTTTGTTGGTTAAAGTCAGCAAACTTGGCATCTTTAAACTCGGTGCCTCGTAGCTGAACGACCACTCTTGCCAATTTATCTTCAGCAGCCAGTTCGACAAAGAGTGCTTGCACATCTTCTAAACTCACCAGCTTTACTGCTGCAATTAGCTGTTCATGACTAACAAAATCTGTTTTATATTCGAGCCAATCTTTATAAAGGGGACGTGCCTCTTCTCTAATGTTTTTAGGTGGCTGCGTTAGCCCAACCATAACGCTGTCTTTTATTGCAGCAATATTTTCATTGGTTGTGGCAGCGAGTTCCTTAGAGAATTGATTTTTAAAAGCATTAAATCGAGTGAGTAATGCATCAGGCCCCTTTACAGGCGACTGTATGTACATTGCCATCAATACATGTTCACGCATTTTCTGACTAAAGAAGCCAACAGAATACCCAAGCTGCTCTTCTGTGCGCAGTTGATTAAATGCACTGGGTTGCAGCAGATTTTGCAATACCATCGCTGTTGCAGCAGTTTTTGGAGTCAACTTAGTGAATTTTGCATCCACTAGCCCCACGTCGGTCATGTCTATATCGGCTTGCAAATTGACAATCGACGCTGAGGTTAGCTCAATTAGAGGCGAAAAATAAGCCGGTTCAATAACCCGCTGTTGCGGCAATAGCTTAACCATTTGCTTAACCGTAGTCGCCAGCTGATCCTCTTGGTAATTACCATAGGCAAAAACACGTGGCTTACCATTTTTAAATAGCTCATTTCTAAATGCCAACAGCGCTTCAGCTGTTATCGAGTCAATCTGCGCCAGTAAACTGGCATCTTCAAATTGATCGGTGTTGAGTAGTTTATTGAAAGCTTTGAATGATTGCTGAATAACGATTTGTTTCTGGTTACTGCGTAACTCCGCTGCTAGTGCGGCTTTTAAGTTCTGCAGTTCAGCCTCGGTTATGTTGGCGCTTTGCAACTGCGTCAACATTGTTTTCAATAACACTGGCTGCTTGTCAGTAAAGCCACTCACCCAGGTAGACAAACCATTATCAATCCACACCCCTAAGTTAACTCCAGCAGCACGCGCCTCACCTTCTACCTCAGGTAAAACGCTATTGCGCCATGACTTCATCAGCAACTGTGCCATAACTTGCTGCTTAACACTGCTTTTGTCGACTGCGCTATTAAGCTTCAAAGCAAAATAACCCTTCGGCTGACTAAATAATTGAGAGTGAGTTAAGTACACCTCTGACTCGGCACTATTGACAATCAGTTTCGGAGACGGATATTTAGCGGTTACAACATCAAAATTTTCCGGCATCAACTGATTTACGCTCGGTAAACCCAACTCTATACTCGCCGCTTTAGCGAGCCATGAGTCACTCATTTGCTTATCAATTGATTCGACTTTATAGCGACCTTTGAAGTTATCCATGTCGGTATCGACTGCTTGGTTTTTATCGATATAGAGCACTCGCGCATTAGCAACCGTCAACTGTGATAGCACTTGGTTGATCGCATCTGCATCGAAGCGCGCATAATCAAAGGCACTGCTTAGTACTGACTGCGCTGGGTATTTTTGTAGTCCAGCAGCTATTCTCATCGCATAGGCATAATCATTATATTTCTCAATAAAACGGAAATCATTATCAAGTGACTGCTTAATCTCTTTAAAGTAGCGCTCATCAATGCCCTTTTGTTGTAGCAAGGATAAATATTTAAATATTGTGCCAACCACTAATTCGCGATTTTTCAAACCGTCTGCAGTAAGATCCGCATGAATAATAAAGCTGCCTTGGCTGCCATATTTGTCGGCTTCTGCGTAAGCGTATAGGTTTTCAATCAATCCCAACTGGCGTAATCTAGCAGCCAATGTATCAGGCATTTCGCTGCTAATCAGGTGAGTCAGGAATTTATTCGGTTTAACCGCAAACTGGGTAATATTGTTATCAATCACGAACTTCACTTGCAGCTGATTGATCTCTGTTTGCGGCAGATAACGGATAAGCTTTGCCGTCTCTTTGTCTGTCGCAGCGAGAGTGCTAATCACAGGCTTATCGACGTTTTTATTAATGATTGCCGAGAAGTGTTTATTCGCCAGTTTTTCCATTTCATCGAGTGAGCGATTGCTGATCAACGTGGCTTTCATCAAGTTGGCGGAATAATATTTATCGTAAAAAGCTAATAACTCTTTTTGCAGTGTACGCTCACCTTTATCCGACAAGGAGTTAAGGTTGCCCCAGTTGAACTGTGAAATTGGATGTTGTTGATTGAGTGTTGCGCCATCTAATGCACTCATTATCACATAATCATTTGGCCCTTTCATGGTCCACTCTGAATGCACCGCATTACGCTCTTTATCTGCATAAGTAGCATCCAGTATGGGTTCATAGAAATAACCAGAGAAACGGGCTAGGCCTTCATCATAGGCCGCATTGTTCACAGCAATCATATAATTTGTATGATCAAGTTGTGTATAGGCATTTACTGCGCCACCATTTTTGGTGACAAATTTGCTGTACTCACCCACCTCTGGGTAACTCTTGGTACCGAGAAACAGCATATGTTCTAAGTAGTGAGCTAAGCCACCAAAATCAGCTGGTTCTTGGTAAGAGCCGACCCCCACGCTAAGCGCCGCGGCTGACTTTTCAATGCTAGGATCTGATACTAATACCACTTCAAGCTGGTTTTCTAAGGTGATCGAGCGGTAATGTCGCTTATCATTAACGCTTTTATTAATGATGTTAGATTCGGTATCAATAGCCGCGGTCGCGACAGCAATGCTTGTCTCTTGAGGGGGTGTTTGTTTACTGCAAGCACTACTAAAAATAGCCACTGCGCATAAGCTAAAGGTAAAACATAAGTGTTTTGTTGTTGTCATTGCTCTTCCTTGATGTACGGTTCAAAATATTAACCACAACAAGGTATACTTTATACACTGGCTATATGTAAAGCTAGAAATGACAGCTATTGGCACACTCAAAAGTTAAACATTTGTTAACGATATCAATAAAAAAGGCTCCATCAATGGAACCTTTTAAGTCGATAAGCAACAACTACTATTTTAGCTCTTGCTCGAAAAGCTTATGTATACGGCGATATTCATCCAACCAACTTGATGGCTGACGGAAACCGTGGGGCTCGACAGGATAGATAGCCGTTTCGAACATCGGTTTTTCCAGTTCAATCAAACGTTGTACTAAACGCACGCTATCTTGAAAAAATACGTTGTCATCTAATACACCGCTCATGATCAATAACGGCTTCTGCAATCCTTGAGCATGCTCAATCGGTGAGCTTCTCTCGTAAGCAATCGGATCAACATCTGGGGTGTTTAAGATATTCGAGGTGTAGGGTGCATTGTAATGTGCCCAATCTGTCACAGGGCGCAGAGCTGCACCCGCTTGGAACAGTTCAGGCTCATTAAATAGCGCCATAAAGGTTAAGAAGCCACCATATGAACCACCATAAGTACCCACTTTAGCTGCATCAACATTAACGTTTGCCGCCATCCAACTCACGCCATCTTTAAGATCTTCAACCTCAGGTGTTCCCATTTGACGGTAAACGGCAGTACGCCAATCACGGCCATAGCCTTTTGAGCCACGGTAATCCATGTCCATTACCACGTAACCTTGTTGTGCTAGCAAGTTGTGGAACATGAACTCTCTGAAGTAGCCTGAGAAGCCGTAGTGAGCATTTTGCAAGTAACCGGCACCATGGTTAAAAATAACCGCTGGATACTTGTCAGCATTGTCTTTGCTGTACCCTTGTGGCAAATAAACCCGTGTATACACTTCACCTGCACCATGCGTTGACGGTACAGCAACAACCTCTGGCGCTTGCCAAGCGTAATCTTTAAAGGCATCACTGGTGTAATCTGTTAGCTGCTTCATTTCGCCGCCAAGTGGCTGTACAAATAGCTCAGCAGGTTTGATGCGAGTCGATGCATTAAGCAGTAACTGTTTGCCATCAGGGCTTAAGCTGTAATCTAACTGCCCTTGCCACTGCGTTAACTGCTCGTCTTTACCTGTCGCAATCTCAACTCGGTAAACATTATCAATACCAGGGTGGCTCTTGTTGGCTTTGTAATAAATAAACTGCGCTTTAGGGCCGAGGGTAATATCACTCACCACGTATTGGCCTTGTGTCAAAGCACGCGCTTTCTGACCTTTGGCTTTAAGATAGATATGTGAATAACCCGTCTCTTCCGAAAGGTAGTAAAGGCTGTCGCTATTAGGTAACCATCCGTATTGATTAAAGTTGTAGTTAATCCAGGCATCGTCGTGTAAACGGTGCTCAGTATTTAAGTTGCCTTTAGTAAGATCAACTGTCGCTATCCAACGGTCTTTATTGTCAACGGCTTCAAGCATTACTGCGAGTTTGTCGCCAGATGGACTCCACTGCATAGCACTTTGTGACCAGCCCCAATCTTGAATACGTTGTATTTTTCGAGGAGCTTTTTCGCTTGTATAGCTTTGGCCTTTCGCTTTGGCGTTTTCAGCTTTCACACTGGCAAGTACATCTTCATCAAAGCCAGTAAGACCTTCGATAGTGATATCTTTTTTGCTATGTGTTTCTAAGTCAAGCAACACAAGGCGTTCACCAGGTGGAGTATCTTCCGCTACGCGAGCGCGAGCAGGCACGGCGTCAACATATCCATCCTTACCAAGGTAATTAGGCATAATGTCATGGTCTGAGCGCCAGCTATAATCCTTGTCTCGCAGTGACAACAAAACATAGCGCCCATCTGGTGATAGACTCAATTCTGTCACCATTTCTGCATCGCCCAAATACCACGTCTTGGCAGACATTGTCGGGTCAGCTTTAGCTAGCGCCTCTTTATACTGCTGCTTAGATTTAGCATTGCTTTGTTGCAAAGCGACATATTCGATTAGGCGATGTTGCTGTTTAGCAATATAGCTTGTTGGTTCTTGCACCCCATTTGGCTCTGCTGCCATTTTGATGTTTGCTAGCTGCTCTGACAGACCTGAGTTATGGTCTATCTTGAAAATGTTATCGCCTTGCCAATAAGCGATATCGCCATTATTAAGAAAACGTACGCCATCGACTTTAGTGTTTTGACGTGTTAATTGAGTGACTTTTGACGAGCTGAGATCTTTAACGAATAAGTTGCCCTGATAGATATAGGCTTTACGGGCTTTGTTATTATCTAGTACGCCATACTCTTGATCAGCAGCATGTAGCTGATTTAAGGCCAGTTCACTAGCAACCGAGTCAGTAATACTTTGCTGGTAATAAGTGCGAGTCGGTGAACCGTGAGCTTGGCGAGCAAAGTAGATTGACTGACCATCGTCACTCCAATATGCACCCTTTGCTTGCAGCCCCATCCAATCAGGATTAGCCATGATTTGGTTTAGTGTAAGCGCTTGGTCTACTTGTGGCGGTGCAGATAAAGCCACAACATTTGTTGAGAGATTCTTTTCTACTACTGGTGCATCTGTAGTCGTTGTCGAAGAGCAACCCGCTAAAATAGCGACTGTTAGCGCACTCAATCCGATATGACGAATGACGTCTTTCATTATCCATCCCTTTTGTTATATACCAATCGGTATAAGTAGTTGATCTACCCAGAGTGTTTTTTGGCGAACTAATTCAAGGCGGATAATTGACAGAATGGTTGTTCCCATTTGCATTTATCCAACACTGAAGTAGGAAGCCTAAAGCACTCCTTACAGGCGAGTATTAGCGGCTTTGATTCTGCGTTAATGAGCTTGAACGTAGAATAACTATGCTCTTCATTCATTGCAAACCACATGGATGTGGTGAATGTCATTAATGCAGGAGCATTTAATGACCTTGCCTCAAAGCCGCTAAACTCTCGCTGAGCGATAAAACCTTTATACTGATTGGTATTAGTATTTTTGCGGACTTTTATACCACACTTTCTTATAGGGACTTGTCTAAAATTGAGTAAACTTTGTAACAGATAGTAGCAATTTAGGTGATATCAATAAAATTGGCTAACAAGTTATGCCCTTGCTCAGTCAAAATAGATTCTGGATGAAACTGCACAGAGTAAATTTTCTTGGCGGCACAACTCATCGCCATTATCTCTCGGCCATGAATAGGGTCGTCATACCAAGCATCTAATACAAAGCCAGGTGGGACAGCATCAATCAATAACGAGTGATAACGGGTAACTGTTAATGGATTATTAAGCCCGTCAAAAAGGCCTATTCCGTTATGGACGATTTTACTGGTTTTGCCGTGCATCACTCTTTTAGCTTTTACCACGTCAGAACCAAAAACTTGTGCGATGGCTTGGTGCCCTAAACAAACTCCTAGAATAGGGACTTTGCCAGCAAATTCTTGTATGACCTTTAGCGAGAGTCCTGCTTCATTTGGCGTACATGGACCAGGGGAGATCACTATATGAGTTGGGTTAATAGACTCTATATCTGCAAGGGTAAGCTCGTCATTTCGCTTAACGATAATACTTTGCTGCAATTGCTGAAAATATTGCACCAAGTTATAAGTAAAAGAGTCGTAGTTATCGATCATTAAGATCATAGCTGTACCGTAAGCCTGTTCTTCTTTAGCGCCATTTAATGTCAAAGCGCGAGAAGCGCGCCTTTGATGCCACTGAGTAATAGTGTAGTTGGGCGCAGATGCTACCACAGAGTTGACACATCTTCACTGCACTCAAGTTTTTCGTGAATTTTTTCCAATAAAAAAGCCAGTCGAATGACTGGCTTTTCTGTCTGGTTACAACCTATTTTACTAAGGTCAAATGACCACGGCGTTTAGGTTCCTTAACCTCTTCTTTGATCTCTTCAGGCTCGCTAACTTCAGCAATGGGTTCCTCTACAACAGAAAGCCCCGCTTCTTCAGTTTCTTCTAATTGGTATGCTTCTTCGACATCAAAAACAGTACCCGCGCCATTTTCTCTGGCATAGATGGCGACGATTGCTGCCATAGGCAACAACACCTGTTGAGGTACACCGCCAAAACGTGCACTGAACTCAATAAACTCATTAGTGATCTGTAGTCCGCCTACAGCACTCTCGGTAATATTGAGTACAATCTGACCATCTTTAACATACTGCTGCGGAACTTGGGTGCCAGGCACATAAGCATCAACAACAACATGGGGCGTTAACTGGTTATCCATCAGCCAGTCATAATAAGCCCTTAACAAGTATGGACGATTCGGGGTTAGCTCTTTCATTAGATACCCATGCGCATTTCGCGCTCAGTCTCTGTCAAAGAAGCTTTAAATGATTCGCGATCGAACAGGCGAGTCATGTAGGCTTTAATATCTTTTGCAGCACGGTTATCGAGTTCGATACCCAATACTGGTAGACGCCATAATAGTGGGCCTAAGTAGCAATCAGCCAAACCGAACTCTTCACTCATAAAGTAAGGCACTTCACCGAAGATAGGCGCAATAGCGGTTAAGCTTTCAGTCAACTCTTTACGAGCCGCTTCAGCGCGATCGCCTTTTCTGATGCGTTCAACAAGCTCATACCAGTCTTCTTCGATGCGGTGCATCCAAAGACGAGTTTGACCACGTGAAACCGGATAAACAGGCATTAGTGGAGGATGAGGAAAACGCTCATCTAAATATTCCATAATAATGCGTGAGTTATACAGTACTAATTCTCTGTCAACCAGTGTAGGTACAGTGTTGTACGGGTTAAGCTCGATCAAGTCTTCAGGGATCTCATCTGGATCAACCTGCAATACGTCAACCGTTACGCCTTTTTCAGCAAGAACGATACGTACCTGATGACTATAAAGGTCATCTGCGCCTGAATACAGGGTCATGATTGAGCGTTTGTTGGCAGCAACAGCCATTGATACCCTCCGGGATTCACAATTCAAAAAGCAAAAATGCAAAAGCAAACGAGGAGCAAAGCTCCCCGTTTACAATATGCGGATAATACATTCTACCCTTTAATAGGGCTTAGTGTACATCTTTCCAGTATTCTTTCTTTAAGAGGTAGGCCACAATAAAGAAAATAAATAGGAAGCCCATCACCCACCAACCTAAGCTTTCACGCTCAAGTTTTACTGGGTCGCCAGCGTAAACCAAGTAGCCAGTGATATCACGGACATATTGATCATACTCTTCAGCAGATAGGGCACCGCCAGTCGCAACTAAAGTGCCGTCTTCCTGTTTAACAGCAAGTCCTTGAAGTTCTTCAAGTACATGCGGCATACCAACAGATGGGAACACGGTATTATTCACACCAAATGGACGGCTTTCATCTTTATAAAAACCTTTTAGGTATGTATATATCCAATCTTCACCACGAACACGGGCAACCAAAGTTAAGTCAGGTGGTGTTGCACCAAACCACTTAGCTGCATCTGCTTCTGGAATTGAATTTTCCATCAACTCACCAATTTTGGCGTCATCATGGATATAGTTAGTACGCATATCGTCTAGCGAAATACCCAAATCAGTCGCTACACGCTCGTAACGCTGATACTGAGTACTATGACAACCTGCACAGTTATTTTGGAAGTGATCCAATCCACGTTGCAGTGACTCTTGGTCATTCAGGTCGATGTTAGCACTTTCAAGGTGCGCACCGCCGCCTGCAGACATTGCCATAGTTGGAACCAAGGCGACTAATGCAATCAATAATTTTTTCATTAGTGTGTCAACCTCTCTGGAACTGGCTTAGTTTTCTCATTCTTACTGTAAATCCATAGTAGTAAGAAGAAGCCAAAATAAGTCACCGTAAAGATACGTGCTGCAATTGTTAGTGCTGGGGTTGCTGGAACGGCGCCCAAGTAGCCCAATACTACAAATGAAACAGCAAACTGACTAATGTTCAGCTTGTGAGCCATGCTGCGGTAGCGAATTGACTTAACACTACAACGATCTAACCAAGGTAAGATAAACAGTACAGCAATGGCTAAGCCCATGCCGATAACACCCATTAACTTATCAGGAATCGCACGTAAAATTGCGTAGAAAGGTGTGAAGTACCAAACTGGCGCGATATGCTCAGGTGTCTTCATTGGGTTAGCCGCTTCAAAGTTTGGCTTCTCAAGGAAGTAACCACCACCTTCTGGCATAAAGAACAATACATAACAGAAGACAATCAAGAAGCCAGCAACGCCCATGATATCTTTAACTGTGTAGTAAGGGTGGAATGGGATACCATCTTTTGGCCAGCCATTCTCATCTTTGTTCTTCTTAATCTCGATACCATCAGGGTTATTTGACCCCACTTCATGCAGTGCAATTAGGTGTAAGAACACCAACACAACAAGTACTAACGGTAGCGCGATAACGTGCAGTGCGAAGAAACGGTTCAAGGTTGCACCGGAGACAACAAAGTCACCACGGATCCACAATGTTAAGTCATCACCGATAACGGGAATGGCACCAAACAATGAGATAATTACCTGTGCGCCCCAGTAAGACATCTGTCCCCAAGGTAGCAAGTAACCCATAAACGCTTCTGCCATCAACACCAGGAAGATAAGCATACCGAATAGCCATAGTAACTCTCTAGGCTTCTGGTATGAGCCGTAGATAAGTCCACGGAACATATGCAGATAGATAACCACAAAGAAGGCCGAGGCGCCGGTAGAGTGCATATACCGCAGCAACCAACCGTACTCAACATCACGCATGATGTATTCAATTGAAGCAAATGCACCTTCTGCGGTTGGCACATAGTTCATTGTTAACCAAATACCGGTAAGCAGTTGGTTAACAAGTACTAACATGGCTAGTGAGCCAAAAAAGTACCAAAAGTTAAAGTTGGTTGGTGTCGCATATTGACCTACGTGACGATTATACGTCGCGGTCATCGGGATACGAGCATCAATCCAATCAATGATATTCTTAACCATTACGCAGCTCCTTTATCAACACCGATAATCACGGTGCCATCATCAATATATTGATGTGGAGGGATAACTAAGTTGAGTGGCGCAGGTACACCTTGGAATACGCGACCAGCCATATCAAACTTAGAACCGTGACAAGGACAGAAGAATCCTGAAGCAACACCCTCGACTTGCTCACCAAATGTGTCTGGTAAGTAAGTTGGAGAACAACCTAGGTGCGTACATAAGCCAACGGCTATGAAGTACTCTGCCTTAATTGAACGCCCTGGGTTTTGTGCGTATACAGGCTGCTGTGGTTCAACAGAGTCTGGATCGCGAAGCTGAGCGTCAATAGTAGGTAGACCATCTAAGATCTCCTGTGTACGACGAACAACCCATACAGGTTTACCACGCCATTCAACTCGAATAAGTTGACCTGGCTCGACTTTACTTATGTTTACTTCAACCGGCGCACCTGCTGCTTTCGCTTTGGCACTCGGATTCCATGACTTTATAAACGGAACCGCTACAGCAGCGGCACCAGCACCACCTACTACGGCGGTTGCTGCGGTCAGAAATCTGCGACGTCCGGTATCGACTGGCGCATTGCTCATCCACTTGTCTCCAGAGAGTGTTGGAATTTTTGTTTTATTAAGTTTCTTAAATTCTGACTTAAGCCAGAGATTAAAAATCTAAATTTGAGGCGGGGCTCATTATAGCCAAAAATTAGAACCAGATCATAGTTAAAACACACAACAAAGTTAACTATGTTGCTTTTAGTGGCCATTCTGCGCAAAAAGAAAGCATCTCGGCTAACATTTTATGCAAATTAACTTAAAAGAACATGAAAATGCATTTTAATTATCTTGTTCTAAATTAGCCACTTATGCGATCTAAAGTGATGTTATTGTGGATACAGCAGAATAGTTGACTGAATAGGTAGGAATAAAATTCAGGCCTAAAAATTAAATCTTTTGTCTAGTCCTAAAATAGG